>CAZSBC010000001.1:0-61382 GCA_964605195.1 uncultured Spirochaetales bacterium
CTGAATTGTGAAAAAAAGAGGCAGAGCAGATTCCAGGATGCCGGCATCTACCTTCCTCGCAAATGTAACTAAGCGGTACGTTCAAGTATCTGTTTCATTACATGGAGATAGGGACCGTACAACCAGCAGCTGTACGGTCTTCTCTATCCGCGCAATGCAAGTCTGCAACTAGAACATTGCTGCAAACTTGGCAATATTTTCCGCATTGAATACAAAGGGAACTCCCATAACGGAGGCTCCAGCTTCTCCTATGGTTACTGTCCCCATTCTTCCTACTGGGATTTCATCGCCTGGATTGCCTGCAATCTTGCCGGTAACCAGAGCTTCAAGTATGTAGGTTGAGGTATACCCCAGATCAATCGGGTTCCACAGGGCCATCTGGCCACAAGTCCCGTTCTCTACGTAGTGCTGCATTTCTGATGGCAGCCCAAGTCCGGTAATCTGGACAACTCCTTTCATCCCTTCATCTTCAATGGCTTTTGAAGCAGCCAGGACACCAACTGTGGTTGGAGAGATGATACCGGCAAGATCAGGATATTTCTGCATGAGGCCTACTGCCTCTCGATAACTTTTATCTGCAGCATCGTCACCATATACCGTCTCTACAATTTCCATATCAGCATATTCGGGTTTTTTGATCTCCTCTTTCATCCACTTAATCCAGGTGTTCTGGTTCGTAGCCTGTGATGTCGCCGATAGAATGGCCACTTTTCCCGAGTAGCCAACGAGCTCTGCAATAAGCTTAACCTGCTGACGGC
Organism: uncultured Spirochaetales bacterium; assembly: GCA_964605195.1. GTDB lineage: Bacteria > Spirochaetota > Spirochaetia > JABMQR01 > JABMQR01 > CAZSBC01. The sequence continues at coordinate 759 of CAZSBC010000001.1, forward strand.
CGATAAGCTCTGCTGCAGAGGGTGCAAGGTCAACGATTCTGCCACCTTCGGAGATTCCCGAGTCAAAGGATATTACCTTGATTCCGGCATTCATTGCCTTTTTGGTCACAGGAACCAGAGCATCCGGATCGTTTGCAGAGATTGCAATTCCATCTACTTTCTGTGCAATAAGTGACTCAATGATTTCAATCTGGCCTTCTGCAGTTGCTGTTGAAGGCCCCATATAGATGGATTCAGCATTGCCCAGCTCACTCGCTGCTTCAACTCCTCCATCCGCTACCGCTTCAAAGAACCCGTTACCAAGACTCTTGACAAGCAGGACAAGCTTCAAGTCCTGATCTGCTGCAGCAGAATCAGCTTGAGACTGCGCGAAGAGAGAGCCTGTTGCAAGCATTAAGATGATAGTCATTACCACTACTAGTTTTCTCATAGATTTCTCCTTTCTATAAATTGTGTTGTAATCGAATTTATAGTACCATGCACAAACTTTGAGGCGTTAGTCTCTTTATCTACAATGGAGGTACTGATTTCTCTGATGTATTGATCCGTCGCATTGTTCAGTTTCTACAGTGATTTCATCCACGCATTTCTTCAATATATTCCGAAGGTTTCCTGCCGTACGAACTCATAAACAGTTTAGAGAAGTAACGGCTGCTGATATACCCAAGCGTTGAAGCAGCCTTCTTCACACTCATACCCGGCTCTTTCAGCAAATCCGCTGCTTTCTGCATTCTCAGCTTGGTGATATACTCGGTAAAGTTTACCCCGGTAATGCGTTTAAACTCAGTAGAAAGATAATTGGGAGTCAATCCCAGCTCATCAGCAATCTGTGCCAGCCCTATTTCCTGACAATACTTAGCTTTCACCACAGCAACAGCTCGCTCAACCTGTTCTCTTCGATGAACAGAAAATCGGTTTGCACTTCGCCCGGCAGAACCAGGAATACGCTGCTCCTCTGACATAACTTGTGAATCTTTCTCTAGATAAGAATTATAGAAGGCCTGTTCTATAGTCAGTGCTCTCTTCAGGAACTGATCAATTTCACAAAATTCCTCCACAACTGACAATTTCCATTTCTTAGTCTCAACCAGGGATTGCACCCAATTGAAGAACGAATCTTTTGCATTTTCTTGCGATTTCCTTCTTTCATCCATTCTGCTGGTGTATGCAGCATCCCCAGAGATTGCTGTGATTATGTTTCCGTTGTCTGACAACAAATGATATGCACAAACATTATCCGGAGCCCACTCCAGGTTCCACTTTTCCAGATCATCGCTTATAACCCTGAAGTCACGTTCCCTAATACTACGGAAAGAAGTACTTACTTCTATGCTATTGCCATCAGTGGCAAGGTACATAAGTACCCCACCAAAAAACAGTCGCTTTCTGAACCATGCATCAAATTCGGCAGAATGAGTCCTGTGCAGTACAGAAACAAGCTTTCTTTCTCCATAGTATTGCTTGGATTGAACCTGGTTTCTGCCATGCTCTGCAACTCTATTGATAATCCGTTCAATATCACCGATAGAAGCAGGTTTCACAAGATAATCCATTACACCTATCTGGATTGCCCGTTTTGCATAGTTGAACTCGGCATATCCAGTAAGCATAACCCAGGATATGGAGGGATACTCAGCAGCAACATCCTCAATTACATCAAGTCCCGAGCACCCAGGCATTCGAATATCCACAAAGGCAACGTGGGGCTTGAATCGAAGTAACAACTCATTCAATTCGGTACCACTAGACGCCTCCTCGATATGTGGCTTTGGTATCTGCTTTTTCTCATGCAGCTCCTCAACCATATTTCGGATACTGAGTCGAACTAAACGTTCATCATCAGCCAGAATGATCCTCATGCTACCTCTCAATCGTCAGTTTCTTTTCCGCTGCATCAACACTGATGGAAATCCTAACTTCGGTTCCCTCACCTGGTTTGCTGTGAACACTGAAACGGGCATGCGGAAACGTATACAGCAGCCGCTTTCGAACATTACCAATGCCTATATGTTCCCGTTCTTTCAGTGAATCCAGATCGAAGCCGACTCCGTTATCACGAACAGATATCGTCAGCAGGCGATCATCACTTTCAAGTGTATAAAAGGCACGAACCTGCAGAAGCCTTGACTTTCCTTCTGCCGGTTCTATTCCATGGATAACCGCATTCTCTACCAGCGGTTGTAAAATAAGACGCGGTATGCAAGTTTTTGCAGCTCTCTCATCATATTCAAGGGTGTAGGTTAAACGATCTTCGAAACGCATCCTTTGGAGTTCACAGTAGTTACCCACAAAATGCAGCTCCTCCTCAAGCGTCGTCCAGCCGCTGGCATCCTGTGTGTATCGCAGCATATCTTTTAGTTGAATAATTGCCTGTTCAAGCTCGTCCCGGGCTTGCAGCCTGTTCAATCCTATGAATCCATTGAGTATATTGTAGATAAAGTGCGGTTGGACCTGCGACTGCAATGCCAGATACTCTGCTTCCCCCTTCCCGATAAGCTCAAGGTACTTGAAATGGTTATCCAGCAGGAGCCCGGCATACTCGCCGAAAGTTGACAGCCGCGTAACTCCAAGATCGGTAAAGGGAGCATGTCCGGCTCTTTTAACCATCACAATGACACCGATCATTTGACCTTCTGCATGGAGGGGTACAGCAAGCAACGAGCTATAGTGATCGCTATCCAAGACCGATTTGCCTTCTGCAGCTACCCCTTCCGGCGTACGAATTAACAGTCTTCTATCCTGCCTGACAATTTCAGCAGCATTCCGGAACAACTCATCCGGTCCCTCACCATACTCACCGACATATCCAATGAATGATTTCAGGCTTAATTCATTTTCTCCGGATGGGGTTTCAACAATCCCCTGCAGATAGACAGCAGCTCCATCAGCAGTCTGTTCGTTAACAATTGTTCTCACTACAATATTAAGCAGTTCATCAAGACTTGTCCGTTCAGAGATAGAATTACCAAGATCTCGTGTAAGCATCAGGATATTATCAACATTCTGCTTAAGATCTGAGGTGAGTTCATTGAACTGATTCGAGAGGTAGCCGAATTCATCGTGCGAATTGATATGCATTTTAGTCGAGAAATCTCCCCTGCTGACTCCCCTGAAGACCTCCTCCACATGTTTGATCTTCCAGAGAAAATCACGTGATATCAACAGAGAGCTGAGGATTCCAAGTATGGTTATTGCCGCAGCAAGCACAAGGAAGATAATGAATATCCTATTGCGGATATCCACAGCATACAGCCTGAACTCATTCAGGAAATAGTTCATGAAGCTTTCGAAACTGTTAACGAAATAGTAGGAAGTGTCTCGAAATTCCTCAAAGAATGGAATAAACGTATCTTCTCCAAGAATTTCATTATAGCGACGATCATCATCCAACTGACCCAGTTGTCCCTTGATCATAGTCACCAGTGAATCCAGCTGCTCCAGCCTGATCATAGCCTTTTCGTGCATTGTTTCTGCGGTATCGAACTGGTCCAACAGCTCCGGATCCTCTATGCCCAAAGATTCCCGTGCCTGCGAAAACTCTCTGAAGGCATCTTTGTACTCATATACCGACTCCTTCCACTGCCTGATGGTAACAATAGAGCGAGGTGAGTATGTGAACGAGCGTAACTGACCATACAGCTTGGGTACGAACAGATCGAAAACCATGTCCTTCATCAGACTCTGCACATCACGGGACTTAACCTGCAGTTCAACTCCCTGCTCAATATAGCTGTTAACCTGCTCCATCTGACGCCAGGTGCGTACAGCAAGCCCGATCATTGAAAACATGCCGAGAATAAAAATAATGGAGAGCAGAATTAACTTACTGCGTATTCGCATAATATGTATGATAGCCGAATTGTTGGCTGAAAACAATACGATGCTCTCATTGAGCAGGGACTGCTAGGTTCCTGAAGAAACCTGTGCCCGATACTGCTCGACCTCCCAGTTCCGGATAAAATCAACATGCTCTTCGGTCATGAATAGTGCTCCACCAAATGATTCGGCATATACGGCTACCTTCACCGTATCAAGAAAGAGGGCGAGGGCTGTCTCACCATAGGTAAAGACACCGGTGTGCTGTACCAGCACGCTTTTCGGTGCTGTCCCGGACTCTGCAGCATAGGCAGCATAGCGAGCCCTGAATGAGACGGACCCGTCAAAGACAGTCTCGGGCACCCAGAGGGGTCTGTATCCGCTGTAGACGATGTGATCGGGGGTGAAGGCCGAGGAGATCGGGGCAGCATGCTCCTCATCGGTAAGAAATCCTGCAATCTCAGCATTAGCCAGCGAGACAATGCCCTGATGGGCGTTTGGATTCACTGCCCGCATCTCCTTCTCGATCATTTCCCTGCGGGATGGTGCAACTGTACAGGGAGCAAGATCGGGGAACCGCCTGACGGCGGACCTGACAGTCTCCATAAGGCTGTCATACCTTCCCCTTACCTCCCCTACCGTATCACCTCCGACAAAGACCCCGTGGTTCTGCAGGAGGATGCATTCCGGTTCCCCGGAGTGCTTTACCCGGTAGCCGGCAAGCCGCTTGCGCACCTCGGCAGCGAGGATGTAGCCGGGATTGACCAGCGGTATCCAGAGGACAGCATCCCCGAAAAGCCTGTAGGCAGCCTGCTCCCCCTCGCGTGAGCAGGTCAGCCCGTTCACCAGGGCAGGGTGCAGATGGACCACATACTTCTGCGGAAGCACGGCATGGAGCAGGGCCTCCACGCTCGGACGCTTCGTCTCCTCCTTATACCTGGCGTGCATGAGATCCTTCAGGACCTCCTCCTCACGCCGGGCGGTATCGGAGGGATAGCTTCTATCCCAGATGGCATCGAGAGCACACAGGCTCATTCGTACCAATCCCGCTTCATCCAGGGAAGCGAGCGTTGTTCCCGAGGCCTTCACATATAGCGTATCCCCATCCTTGAAGGAGGTATTCCCTCCTCCGGCCAGGACATATTCAGGATCAGATCCGTACTCTCTTGACAGCTTAACCAGGGAGTTGATGGTACTGTTCATACCCTGCCTGCCAGTTCATCCCGCTCATACTCTGCCACTTCCTCCATGACAACCGCTTCGGTAGCGACCCCGTTACGAAGGCAGAACATATCCCAGACTGCACCGAAGGGCATGCTCTTCATCCGCTCAGCGAGGGCCAACCGTCCGTAGTAGTCACCAGACTCCTCAAAGTCTAGCAGCGTGTCGAACGGCTGCAGCATCGCCAGCAGGAGGGCTTTCTGGGTTGCCCTGGCCCCGGTCACATAGGCACCGACCCTGTTGAGGGCGGCATCAAAGAAATCGAGTCCGATGAAGACATCAGAGAGCCTGCACGAGCGTACCAGCTCCTCGGCAAGGAAGCGCACATCATCATTGAGCACCACCACGTGGTCGCTGTCCCACCGCATCGGTCTGCTGACATGGAGCAGCAAGTGCTCGGCAAAGATCAGCATCGATGAGATCTTGTCGGCAATCAGCTCGGTCGGGTGGAAATGGCCCATATCGAGACAGACCATAAGGTCATGGCGGGCCGCATACTGGAGGTAGTACTCATGGGAGCCGACGACATAGGCCTCACTGCCGATACCGAAGAGTTTGGTCTCGACGGCATCCAGCAGATACCGCCTGTCATAGGTTGTTTCGAAGATGGCATCGAGTGACTCGAGCAGCCGCCGCCGGTATCCCATACGGTCAACCGGATAATCCTTCATGCCGTCGGCAATCCAGATATTGTTCACAGCCGGGGTTCCCAGCTCCTCTCCCATGTAGGCTGCAATTTTACGTGTCCGCCGTGCATGCTCTATCCAGAAATCCCTTATCCCGGGATCCAGGCTTGAGAGGGTGAATCCCGATTCAGCCTTCGGATGGGAGAAGAAGGTGGGATTGAAATCAAGCCCAAGTTCCTGCTCCTTCGCCCATGCCACCCAGCCGGAGAAGTGTCTCGGCTCAATAGCATCCCTGTCGACAGCCTTCCCGGCAAAATCTCCGTATATGGCATGCAGGTTGAGACGATGCTTACCGGGCAGCAGGGAGTAGACCTTCTCCAGGTCTTTTTTCAGCTCATCAAGATTCCTTGCCTTCCCGGGATAGTTGCCGGTGACCTGGATTCCCCCGCCGGATAGTTCTGCCCCCGCTCTCTCGAATCCGCCGACATCGTCTGCCTGCCAGCAGTGCAACGAAAGCGGCACATCAGCCAGCTGTTTTAGTACCGCTTCAGTATCGACTCCAAGCTCAGCATAGGCCTCCTTGGCCAACTGGTATGATTTTTCATGGTAACTGTCCTTCATCTTCATGCTCCTGTTGTTGCATCCTCCGACGAAAGTCGGAAATCATTTTTTCAATTATACTGCATAGTAGCTTCGTTATTCCTTGATTATCATCTCTTTTTCTAGCATTATCATGTCATGAAACAGCATAATCTCTATGCACGGGATTTCTTCAGCGATGCCCAGCTCAAACTGACAGTGATCGAGAGAGATCCGCAGACCCCCTTTCCGCTTCATTCACACGACTTCTCAGAACTCGTAATCGTATTCAGGGGAAGTGGGACCCATTTCACGGAAGAGCACTCCTATGAGGTATCAGCAGGTGATGTCTTCGTGATTGAGCGGGGTTTCAGCCACGGCTATGAAGCTATCAAAGAGCTGGCTCTCTATAACATTCTCTTTGATGAGGCCCTGCTGCGGCAACTCTCCTTTGATCTCGGATCAATGCCGGGATACCATGCCGTTTTCACCATGGAGCCGAAACTGCGCCTCCAGCATGCCTTCAAGAGCCGCCTGAAACTTACCGGTGAGCAACTGAAAAACTGCCGGCAACTGCTGACGAGAATGAGCGTAGAGCTTCAGAATCCGGCCCTGGAGGAGGGCAGCCGCTCACTTGCCCTGGCCTATTTCATTGAGCTGATCGTCTACATTGCCCGGATGTATTCACGGATGCGCATAGATGACACGAAAGAGATCATGCAGATGTCCGATATCATTGCCTTCATGGAGACCCATATACACAGCCAGATTACCATCGAGGAGCTGGCCTCCATGGCCAGCATATCAGCCAGCACCCTGCATCGCCTCTTCCTGAAGAGCCTGGGCTGTTCCCCTATCGAGTACCATATCCAGTTGAAGGTTGACCATGCTGCCAGGCTGCTGACCCATTCCCGGCTCTCTGTGACCGAGATTGCCGAGAGTTCCGGCTTCAGGGACAGCAACTACTTTTCCCGGCAGTTCAGAAAACGGATGGGTTCCAGTCCCCGGGAGTACCGGAAAAAACGCCACCTGCTGTAAAACAGGTGACGTAGAGAGAGTGAACCATGTACTGAAGAGCAGATACGAGGAGTTTTTCTGCCGCTCTATCAGAACATATAGGTAACCGAAACCTTCGGGAAGGGCAGGAACTCAATATCACCAAAGCCTCCGGCATCTTCGGCATCGGCAAAAACATTGAGATTCGGTGTTATGAAATAGGCACCGGCCTCAACCGACAGATTGCCCCAATCATACCCGACAGAGGCGCCAAGGGCTGCCCCGGCAGTCTGAAACATGAATGTATCGGTATCGTTGATGAAATCGTAATCGGCAGCGATGAACCCGGCTACCAGTTCACCGTCCAGGAACCAGGAATTGACATAGGGGGAGAGATAGTAGCGGGCACCGGCCTCTACAAGACCGATGGCGGCAAACGATCCCGGATTGGTGGCATCGCTCTGGAGTATCTGGGTCAGCCAGTAGGAGACCCGTAAGAGCGGAGCCACGGTAGCCTTCAGCTCCAGCCGGTCGGTCAGCCCGTAGTGAATCGTGGGACCGCCGAGGAACTCTGTCAGATCCAGGCTGATAAAGAGGGTGGGCATCGTCAGGTCCGCCCCCAGCCGCATTCTGCCGGCTCGGTCAGCTACCTCACGGTGAGCGTCAGCAAAGAGCAATCCGCTGCCGGCAATGATCAGTATGGCCAAAATCAGTAGTAATTTTTTCATGTAATCCTCCTTACTACCAGTTCATGTATGTACTTCAGATACAGTTGCTAAACAACTGACTTCCTACTATGTTACAGTATAACAATACTCATGTATTTGCAGCTCGTGTACATATAATGAGAATTTCGTGCTATAATAGGCATATCATGAAAGCCAGCGTTCACAGAATGGGGACCTGCAAACTCTCACCCGCACAGCAGTTAGAACACTGTACCATGCTGCTCATTCTGCAGACGGCTCTCTTATGGTTCTTTGCAATGAATGCCTATGCTGGGAAATTCATGTTCTGGAAGTATGCCGTGAGTTATCTCGGAGCGGTACGAACAGTGAATGATCTGGACAATACTCCTTCACGAATCTGGTTTGTGCTCTCCATGCTCATCAGCGCCTGCTTCATGCTCAGAATGGCGGCTATCTGCAGAGAACAGCAGATTGTCAACGGCAATATCTATCGTGTGCTCTACACGCTGGGAAGTATCGGATCCCTGATCATCTGCTGTCCCAAGGATATCTCACAACCAGTCCATGCAACGGGAGCGGGACTGCTGGTATTCAGTCATGTGATGCTCTCCCTGACCCGCATCACAGTCCAGAGCAGGCTGCTCAAAACCCGCAGCATGGTAATCCGCCTGCTGATCCTGCTTATCCCGGTACTTGCATACGCCTACTGCTGGGTAATGTGGATTGAGACCGTGGTGCAGCTAATCCAGAAATTTGCCTTTGCCGCCCTCTTCTATGTGGGAATCATCACCTCGAAGGAGAGCCTTGTCAGCCGGGAGGAGAAACTCCTCTTCTTTAGCCCCTCCCCTGGTGACAGAATTCTCGGATCAAGCTGATCTCAGCAATTCGGCTGGTAGCTGGAAAAATCATGATACGTACGGATCAGCGCCCTTCCCTCCTGCAGGGAGGCTAAATCCCCGGTTGCCAGGGCTTGCAGCATGATGTTACCCAGGGCTGTTGCCTCCACCGGTCCAGCCGAAACAGTTCTTGCGGCCGCATCGGCAGTCCACTGATTCATGATCGTATTCCTTGAACCTCCCCCAATGATGTAGATATGGCTGTAGTGTGTGCCGGTTATCACCTCAATCTGATCTGCATACCGGGCATAGGCCTGTGCCAGGCCTCTGTAGATGGCAACCATGTATTCACCCTTTCTGACTGGAACAGGCATGTCATGCTCCCGGCAGTAACTACAGATGCGCTCCGGCATTGAGTCTCCCTCAGAATTGGGTTTCAGGAAACGACCGTCATTGGGATCAATTACTCCCGTAAAGCCGGCGCACTCAAGGGTCTCCGCGTCAAGCTCAGCAAAGGTGATTGTCTCGCCCCCGGCTTCCCAGCTGCGGAGGGACTCCTGCTGTATCCACATTCCCATGATATTCTTGAGAAAGCGTATCCTGCCATTGGCAGCACCCTCATTGGTGAAGTTGTACTCAAGACTCTTCTGCGTGATATACGGCGTATCGGACTCTATGCCCAGCAGAGACCACGTTCCGCTGCTGAGATAGAGATAGTTGCCCTCCTCCATTGATGGTACAGCCGCAACAGCAGAAGCTGTATCATGCGAACCGCAGGCAATTACCGGTACTGCTCCCACAGCTCCCACCTCAGCGGCGACATCATCCCTCAGGCTGCCCAGGACTGTTCCGCTGGGCACAATCCTGCCGAACATCCCGGGATTGAGATCCAGCTTCTCTATCAGACCCCAGGCCCAGTCACCACTCTCCGGATTGAACAGCTGGGTTGTCGTTGCATGGGAGAACTCATTTGCCATGACACCGCACAGCCAGTAGCTGAGCAGATCCGGAATGGAGAGATAGTGCCTAGCAGCCTGCAGCAGCTCCGGCTCCACGCTGCGCATTGCAGCCAGCTGGAAGATGGTATTCAGCTGCATGAACTGGATACCGGTAGTAGCGTAGATCTCCCTGGCAGGAACCTTCGCGAACACCTCCTCCATCATGCCGTCGGTTCTACTGTCACGATAGTGATAGGGCATACTGATGAGATTTCCGGCTGCATTGAGCAGCCCGTAATCCACTCCCCAGGTATCAATGCTGATACCTGCAATCTCTCCCTCTCCCGGATAGAGCGAAAAGGCCTCTTTGATACCCTTCTTTATCTGTGAGAAGATATAGAGGATATCCCAGTAGATGTGTCCCCCGACCTTGTCGTTACGGGTTACAAACCGGTTGGTGACGGTAAAGCCGCAGAGATCTCCAACAATGACTCTTCCATTAGATGCACCCAGATCAATCGCAATGTACTTCTTCATCTTTGCCTTCCAGTTTGAACGCTATGCATGATGCAGCAGATATTGCTCTGCTTCCAGGCACCATAGCCCGTTGTTCCGGTCCACAATGATCGCCAACTCCGCAAAAAGAGGATTCTGTTTCCCTGCTTCGGCAAAATCGGCAATTGCTGTCAACGGCAGGTCGAGGTGGGTATAGATCAGTTTCTTTCCGCCGGGGATAGCGGGCAGCTCAAGAATGGTATCAATAACCGCATTCAGCCCCCCGATATGGGTGATCATCGCTGCAGGGTTCAGTTCGCCCCTCTCCATCATGGCCAGTGACTCACGCATATCCTCAGTGTTTCCTCCGCTGGTACCCACCAGGTGATGGGCGGCATAGTGCACATCATAGAAATTTATCATGGCGGAGAAGTCACTGCTGCCGGGTCCGGCGAAAAAGTTCAGACAGCCATCTTTGCCGAGAATTTTATCGCCCTGCTCCACGACCGGCTTTACCGGGGCCATCACCAGCACATCATCATACCCGCTGCCCCCTGAAATCTCCATGAGCTCAGCCACCGGATCTTCGGATTCAGCCGTATTGACATAGACGAGCTGCACCCCCATCTCGGCAGCATGCTCCGGTGAATAGAGCTCTTTGGCACGTGCAAGACGGGCACTGTCGATATCGGTCACCACAAGCAGCCCGGGCCTGCGGTCACAGTGGAGGGCGTAGTCAATGGATCCGAGGCCCATGGGGCCCACACCGGCAAGGATCGCCATCTTGCCTCCGGGAACTATCCCCATATTGTGGATATACTTACCCTGAGGTATGTGGTACATCGCATGGAAGGTGCCCACAATGCAGGATACCGGCTCTGCCAGGGATCCCATGAAGAAGGCATCCCCGTTATAGGCAAGCAGACAATCCATCTCCATCACCTCATTGGGAATGATCACGTGGGTTGCGTTTCCGCCTATCCAGCGGAACGAGTACCCGGGAGCGTCCAGGCTTCCCTTGTAGTTCAGGGCCGGCTGAATGGAGAATTTATCTCCTTTACTGAATTTGTGGGCCCATTTAGCCCCGACTTCTTGAATAACGCCGCAGAATTCATGTCCCAGCATGGTGGGGTTAACCGCGATATCATTGGGGATACGTTTGTGATCCGTCCCCTGGTTGGCAGCCTTATGGGATGACATGCAGATACTGTTGGTGATGACCTCAGCAAGTATCTCATCATCCCCCAGCTCCGGCAGCTCAAATGATTCCAACCGGAGATCTCTCTTTCCATATATTCTCACCGCTTCTGTTTTCTGTCCCATACTACTAACTCCTCTTCAGACTATGCCTGATCGATTTCCCGCTTCCTGCAGGAATAAATCCGTGTACAGCAGATCAGTTCAGCATCACCTGTCCACCGGTAACCGGTACAGCCTGACCCGTCTCATACTGCTGTTCCACAATATAATAGATCGCCTTCATGACATCGGCAACGGTGCAGCCGCGGTTCAGCGGCACCTTGCTCTCATAGAACCTTCTCACATCGGCAATGGTCACTGCACCGGGAACCTTGCCGGCATTGAGGTACTGCACGAACAGTCCCCGCTCGGGATCCGACCACAGCGGTCCGTCAAGGAAGTTTCCCGGACAGACGGCATTCACCTTGATTGAATCGCTTACCAGCTCAAGGGCGAAACTCTGCGTCAGCCCGATCGTCCCGAACTTGGCCCCGGAATAAGCTCCATTCTTGTTTGAGCCCTCCAGCCCCGATTTTGAGCTTATCGCAATGATATCGGTGAAGTAGCTTTCAGCGGCCCGGTTCTGGTAACTCATCAGCCTGGCGGTAAATTTGGTGCAGATGAAGAATCCCGTATAGTCCACCGAAGTGACGAAGTTGAAATCCTCCAGCGCCATCTCCTTTACACTGCCGGCCCTCAGTACCCCCGCGTTGCTTATCATGATATCGAGACCGCCCACCCGCCTGGCCACAAAGGCCAGCATGGCAGCAACCGAATCCTCATTGGTTACATTCACCTCAACGGCACAGGCGACCTCCCGGCCGGATGACCGGTTCAGTTCATCGGCGAGCCTGCCGGCTCCGGCAATATTCATGTCGGCTATGAAGGTGTATGCCCCGGCAGCGACCAGTTCCCGAACCATACCCTCACCGAAGCCCTGGGCCCCGCCGGTAACCAATGCGGTCTTTCTCCGTACCACATCGTTCCGGTCCGTGGAGCCCCGTTCTCCTGGAAGCCTGGAACAGCCGTCCATGGCGGAAGCCTCCTCAAGGGTGGCCCCAAGCCCGATGACGCGTGAATCATCAACGGTCAACCTGGAAGGATACCGGCCATGCTCTGCCACGAAGGCAGCACAATCCTCCTTCAGCTGCTGCAGCACAGAGGGAATATTCTCCTCCGTACAGCACCCAGCAGTCACGGAAACCTCCCCTATCGGGACATCTTTGCCCTCCAGGGACTGCATGGTCACGAACACTCCACTGAACCCATCAAAGGTGAGCCCGCGGAGATACGGAGGAATAATTGTGTCCCATGCGTTATCATATCGTTTCATTTCCCAAACCTCTTGAACTTCCTTGCCAGTGCTTCCATATTCACACGTCCCTGTCTGGGATCCATATCCCGGCCTATCTCTGCATACATCGCAATCCTCTCCCGCAGGGTTCTATCACGGTAGGGGTTATCCCCATGGAAGAGCGCGAAAGAGGGATCGATAACAGCCAGCTTCTCATGGGCAACCAGTGCCCAGGCGGAATCAACCAGATGCCTGAACTCAGGCTGCAGCAGCTGCGGGCAGTTGAATTGCTGCCGTGAGGAGTTGATATCGACACCACTGATCTGCATCAGCTCATACCGCTCTGACAGCTCCTGCACCCGAAGAAGCTGCTCCCTGGTATTCCTCGGAGGCATATAGGTTACAGCGCTAAACCCCAGCTCCTTGAGCAGCGGGAAGAGCTTATCGAGAAAGGCATCCTCGAACTGCTCGGCCCGTTTATCCCCGGTAGGACTCTCAGTCACATCCCCGAGGTAGGCATAGGCCGCTATTGCACCGATACGTCCGGCAAAGGCGGTTACCTCTTCGGCCTCCAACGTCTCCCGTCGCGAAGGCTGAATGAAGAACTTTCCCAGGAAACCGCTTTTCAGCACCCCGATAAGATCGTACCGGTAGTGGGGGTTTTCAGTATCCAGCAGATATCCCCTGATCTTCACCGGCAACACCAGGGAGAGCCGCTCCTCCAGAAAGGCGACTGCCGCTGCTCCCCTGCCGATTTCATGAATAATCTTTCCGGCAAAGGCAGAGAGTATATGGCGTTCGGTGATACTCCCCTCCCGGTCATTGACACAGCGGGAAAGCGGAACCACATCCTGCTCGAAATTGATCGGGGACAGCCCATACGGCGCAAGAAGGGCATTCAGCGCCTCCACCTCAGCCCGGTTGCGCCGGTTGCGCTGTGCAACCAGCGGGGCTAGGAAATCCGCGCACTCACCGATACGGTTCTCGGGGACCCCGTGCACACACATGTAGGCAATGCCCGCAGAGTCGGGATTGTTGATCTTCCTATCCCGAAGCGGTGTACTAAGAAAACTGCAGCGCACCTCAAACCCCACTGTGGTGGCAATACCGAAATCTTTGCCGACCTGGAGCATCTCCCCGGCAGCGGCAATACTGTCATGGTCCATGCTCCCGACAATCTGGAGTCCCGCCTCCCACGCCCTGAAGGCGGCCATAGCCGGTTCATACGGGCTGAAAGAGCAGGTGGTGTGCACATGGTTGTTCACCTCATCGGTGGCTGTCCTGCTAACAGTTCCCTGCCTGATCGCCTTTCCAATTGAGGAAGCTGCGGCAGCCCGTTTTCCGGAATCTGCCGAATTCAGGTCAGCTATGCTCCGCAGGATATCAGCTGGATAGTACAACTTCACACCCCCAGGCGCTGAAGCCTGACCAGTTCACCTTCCGTCTGTACCGTGGACACACGATAATCCTTCAGCGGCAGGATCTGCTCATGCAGGGCATCAATGATCCACTCCGGCTGCGGGAAGAAGAGGTCCTCCATCTCGGCCGGCGGGGTTATCCAGTTCCGCGATCCGACTACAACCGGCGGGGCATCAAGATAATCGAACGCCAGCCTGCTTATGTTGGATGCAACGGTATGGAGGAACGAACCCCGCTCACTTGCATCCGATGAGAGCAGCACCCGTCCGGTCTTTTTCACCGAATCGACAAGCGGCTCATAGTTCAGCGGGTTGATGAACCGCAGGTCGATAACCTCCGCCTCAAGCCCGTGCTCAGCCGAAAGTTTCTCGGCCGCCTCCATGGCCGTATAGAGCGTAGCCCCGATGGTTATGATCGTCAGGTCCTTTCCGCTCCTGCGGAGTGCCGGCTCACCCTCGGGAACTTCGTAGTAGCCCTCGGGAACTCCTTCGGCGACAAACTGCTCACCGATACCGTAGAGCTTCTGGCTCTCGAAGAATACCACAGGATCGGTGCCCCGGAGGGCAAGGTTCAGCATTCCCTTGGCATCGTAGGGAGTCGCGGGGAACATCACTTTCAACCCTGGAATGTGGGCGGTGATGGCAGTCCAGTCCTGTGAGTGCTGGGCACCATACTTATTCCCTACCGATACCCGCAGGACAAGCGGCATCTTGAGCACACCAGCGCTCATCGACTGCCACTTGGGCATCTGGTTGAAGATCTCGTCTCCGGCCCGGCCCATGAAGTCACAGTACATCAGTTCGACTACGGCCCGCCCCCCGGCCATGGCATACCCGACTCCGCTGCCGACGATTGAGGCCTCTGAGATGGGCGAGTTGAAGAGTCTGTGGTAGGGAAGCAGCTCAGTAAGCCCCCGATAGCAGGCAAAGGCACCACCCCAGTCACGGTTCTCCTCACCGTAGGCCACCATGGTGGGATCGGTGGTAAAGCCGTGCAGCATGGCTTCGAACACAGCATCCCGATAGGCATATAGCCTGGCAGATGAGACCTTTTTACCATTTTCGTCGAGGTAAAAACGCTTTTTCCGGGCAATCTGCTTTACCCGATCGTTATCTTCGGGATTCTGCAGCAACTCCGGCTCACCCTCATCAAGGGCTGGCTCATTGCCGTTTGAGAACATCACCGACTCGATGAACCCGCCGTTGACATGTGGTGAGAGTTCATCATCTATGGCAAGCCCCATTGTCTTCCTGATCTTGGCCGCCACTTCATCCGCAAGGGCTGCAACTTCGTCAGCAGGGATAACCCCGTTTTCAACAAGATACTCACCGAATGATACGACGCTGTCCTGCGCCTTGAAGGTATCCATCTCCTCACGGGACCGGTATGAGGAGGCATCTGAGGGAGAATGGCCTGATAGCCGGTAGGTTATGGTATCCATCAGTACCGGGCCGCGCCCCTCCAGCAGGACGCTCTTCTTCCTTGCCACGGCATCGGCAACAGCGAGGGGGTTGAATCCGTCAACCCGCTCGGCATGCATGCCGTCCGGGTTTACTCCATAGCCGATCCTGGCCGGAGTGCCATATCCCATGGTTTCACCTGCTGTCTGCCCCCCCATACCGTAGAAGTTGTTGAAGACATTCAGCATGTAGGGCGGAGCTCCTGCCATGTCACCCCAGAGCGTGTGGTACTGATCCATGGCGGAAAGCATCAGGCCCTCCCATACCGGACCGCAGGCCATGGCGGCATCCCCGATATTCGCGATGACAATTCCGGGTTTGCGGTTTATCTTCTTGAACAGGGCAGCTCCGACGGCGATATCGCCTGAACCGCCGACAATGGCGTTGTTCGGCATGCTGCCGAAGGGGGCAAAGAAGGTGTGCATCGAACCGCCGAGACCGCGACTGAATCCGGTTTTCCGGGCAAATATCTCAGCAAGGGCACCGTAGAGCACGAAATTCTCGGCCAGATCCCTGATATCCTCACCGGGAAACTGCTTCTCCACCACAGCGAGCACATCCCCCCCCATGAACTCTTTCATGACGGTATCAAGGCCCTGCTCCTCTATCTTCCTGATTGCCGAGAAACACTTTGCCAGAATCTCACCGTGGGAACGGTGGGAGCCGAAGATGAAATCTTCGGGATCCAGGCTCGCGCACTGTCCTACTGCCGCCGACTCCTGCCCGATAGAGAGGTGGGCTGGTCCTCGGTGGTTGTAGGAGAGACCGCCGTAGGAGCCCTCCTTCTTGATCTGGTCTAGCATCGTCTCAAACTCACGAATCAGCAGCATATCCCGGTAGAGGCTCTTCAGGCCATCTTTACCGAAGAGCTTCAGCTCCTTTTTGATATCAGGGGCATAGCTGTTCATGGGAATGGACTTGAGTTTCTCCGTCCCCCTTTTCCTCACTTCTGCAGGATCTACATCAATACTTCGTGGCATCTTAATTCTCCTTGTACCGCTCGCTCGCTTCTCTCATTGTATAACTTCAGTCCAGCTCTATGGCCGTACAGACATCCTTGATTATCTCGGATACCGTCGGATGGGGGAAAATGATCTCCCGTACATCCTGCACCCGCATCTCCTGTTCCAGTATCGCCGCTGCCCCGAATATCATCTCGCTGCAGGTTCCGCCGAGCAGGTGGATTCCCAGGATCATCCCCGTGGAGCTGTCAGCCACAACCTTGCACAGCCCGCCGGCCTTCTTCCCGAACTCAGCCAGGAAACGGCCGTTGGAGCGCATCTGGGCAGTCGCGGATACAACCTTGTACCCGGCATCAACGGCCTCCTGCCCGGTCAGGCCGCATCCGGCTGCCTCGGGTAGGGAGTAGACCACCCAGGGAACGGCATGGTAACGCATGCGTTCCGGCTCACCGAACATATCGGCGACGGCGACTTCTGCCATGCGTGATGCGGAGTGGGCCAGCAGGGATTTGCCGGTGACATCCCCCACTGCATAGACATGTGGAAGGTTGGTCTGCATCCGGTCATTCACCGCGATACCGGCAGGGGAGTAATCAAGAGCTGTGCCCTGAGCAGACTTCATACTCTCGAGCCCGGCAACATTGGCTTTTCTGCCGACGCTGAGCAGGACCGCATCGGCTGCTGCAAACTCCTCTTCTCCCTTGGCATTCTGGTACGTCACGCCGGTATCGGTGATCCCAGTGACCCGGCAGCCGAGCCTGAAGCTGATCTTCCGCAGCTCTCTCCGCAGCAGCTTCGAGAATTCCGGCTCCATCAGCGGCACAATCTCATCCATCATCTCAATGACCGTCACAGCAGTTCCCACCGAGCTGAAGTATGAGGCAAACTCAACCCCGATCACCCCGCCCCCGATAATCACCAGCTGCTTCGGCAGTTCAGTGATCTCAAGGATCTCGGTGCTCGTCTTCACCAGCTTACTCCCGACGCCAGGTATGGGTGGTACGATCGGAGATGACCCGGTGGCAACCATGATGTTCAAGCCTTCATAGATTGTCCCGTCAACGGAGACAGCGTTCTGGCCGACAAACTCAGCCGTTCCCTGAACGACGGTCACCCCGTTCTTCTTCATCAGGAACTGGATACCCTTTCTCAAGGTCTCAATGGTTTCCTGCTTCCACTGCATTGCCCGTCCCAGGTCATAGCGTACGTCGGCACAGTCAACCCCGAACCGTCCGCCTTCCATGGCATGAACATAGTGCTTGGCGGTATTGAGCAGCGCCTTGGTTGGAATGCAGCCGGAATTGGTGCATACTCCGCCGAGATGCTCCTTCTCTACCAGCAGCACCCGCTTTCCCCGTTCTCCGGCCCGTTCAGCGGCCACGTATCCGCCGGGTCCCGCACCGATAATAATCAGATCGTATAGTTCCATTTCACCTCTCCAGCCGCACTCACTGCATCATCAGCAGGTCGATATTCCCTATATTCTCACTCAATCCCTTGAGGAACCTTGCTCCGGGAGCCCCATCCACTGCCTGGTGGTCGATGGTCAGCGACAGGCTGATATGGGGGAGAAACTCCACTCCACTGCCGTCACGGCCATCAACCGGCTTCAGGCTGATCCCACCGACCCCGAGAATGGACGTCTGAGGAGTATTGAGCACAGGTGTGAACTCCTCGACTCCCATGGCCCCGAGATTGGTGACGGTGAAGGTACCGCCCTCCATCTGCTCGGGCTTCAGCCGGCCATCCTTGGCGGCAGCCGCCAGGGAGCGGGCCTGCTCAGATAGCTCCCTGAGGGAGAGGGTATCGGCAAATGGAATCACCGGCACCATCAGTCCCCGTTCAGTATCGACAGCCATGCCGAGGTGGACATGGTCGAACTCCCTGATCGTTGTACCGAGGAAATGGGTGTTGACATAGGGAAACTTAAGGATAGTCCTTGCTACGGCAAAGAGGATCAGGTCATTGATTGAGATGGTATTCAGGCCAAGTTCCGGGGCACTTGCTTTCAGCCGTGACCTCAGGGCTTTCAGCCGGACGGCCTCGGCGCTGCCGTGGAGCGTCAGCTGGCAGGTTGTCGAGATCGACTGGTACATCCGCTCAGCGGTGATCTTGCGGATCGAGCGTACCGGGATATCACGGGCTACTCCGGGAAACTCCACTGGTTTATTGTCATGGAGACTCTTTTCGGTTGATGCCCTTCCGGCAAGGTCACCAACGGTGACCCGCCCCCCGATGCCGCTTCCTTCGACAGCTGCACCGCCACCTCCGGCAGCAGCTGCTGCCGATGTGTAGAGCAGCGCATCCTTCTGCCGGGCAACAACATCCCGCTCAATAACGCGCCCGTGAGGTCCGGTACCCGCTATTCCTTCCAGAGGGATATGGGCATGTTCGGCAAGTTTCCGTGCCCTCGGTGATACTGCTGCCCCCTCTGCAGCTGCAACGACCGGCTGAACCGGCACATCAGGTTCAGGAGCTGGTACCGCGGCGACCTCTGCAGGAGGAGCTTCAGCACCTGCTGCTTCAGATTCGGCCATGAAGCCAGAAATATCCTCACCAGCCTCCCCGACTATAGCCAGGGGTACCAGCACGGGAACCTCTTCGTCAGCCGCATAGAGCTGTTTCAACAGAATACCAGCTGCTGTTGATTCGATATCGACAGTTGCCTTGTCAGTTTCTGCCTCACAGAGGACATCCCCGATCACCACCGATTCTCCCTCTGCAATTTTCCACTCCAGAATAATGCAAGTCTCTACCGAGTTTCCCAGTTTTGGCAACAACACCTGCTCTGCCATGCTTCGCTCCTTTTCTTTCGTTACCGGCCACACTCGCTGCCGGCGCACATATCCGCATCTCTCTTATACACACATCACCTCAACACCCTGCTCCCGAAGCAGCTCTGCTGCATGGGCGGGAAGGTTGGAATCAGTGATGATGATGTCAATATTCTCTATCGGGAGAATCTTAATGAATCCCTTCCTGCCGTATTTTGAGGAATCGACGACAACAACGCGTTTCTCAGCCTGTTCGCACATTTTGCGCACGATCTCGGCATTCTCAATCAGATGCGTCGTCATGCCGTACGCATCGGTAAAGCCATCAGTACCGGAAATCGTCATCGATACATGGAACTGGTCGAGCCGTTTGATTGCTTCCGGCCCCACCATGGCCTCGGCTGAGGGCCTGAACTCTCCCCCGATGAACGTCAGGGTCATATTCGGATTCACACGGGCATACGGAAGCAGCAGCGTGGAGTTGGTGACGATCTGGAGATCACGTTTCCCAAGCAGGTACTTCCCGACAAGCGCCGAGGTGGTCCCGTTCGTGATCATGATCCGGTCACCGTCGGAGACCAGCGCGGCAGCGGCTGCCGCTATGCGCTCCTTCTCCTGGAGATGGCTCGATTTCTTCTGCAGCATATCGGGATGGAAAGCCGGTATGGCGCCGCCGTGTGACCTGATTATCATACCCTGTTCTTCCAGTGATCTCAGGTCGTTTCGTACCGTGACCACTGAAACCTCCAACAGCCTGCTCAGCTCAGAGACGGTCATCTCTGAATCAGCCCGGAGGTATTCCAGTATTCTGGATTCACGCTTTGTATTTCCTGCCATCACGCTTTCCTTGTATTTACTTTTTACTTTCTTTTCTCTTTCTATATTATTTCTTTTTACTTTCTTAGTCAATAGCACCGGCTTAATTTCGCATAGTATGTATCGATTGCCTTTCACTGCGCATATCCTATTCTCCCATAGGTAAGCATGTCATATTAAGCGTTTGCAACGGATAGCCAATCCTTACTAGTGGGTAATTACCATATGTTGTTGAAGATGTTCAAAGCGCAAAAAAAGAGTGGAAATTACCTTCTGGCTGCTATATACTGCTTTCATGAGTACTTTAATACCAACTCCGCACTCCTGGGATGAGCTGGAAGCCTACCGAGCGCTACCAGAAACCGAGGAGCTTCATATTGACGGGGAATGGCCCACAATTCCCGAAATGGTGGAAATAAGCGCCGCCAGATTCCCGGACCGTCCCTGCTTCACCGTATTCGATCCCGACAGACGTGTCATGAACTATGCTGAGGTCTCCAAGCGCTGCAAGAAGATAGCCATGAGCTTCCGTGATGCCGGGATAGTGCCCGGAGACCGTATCGCTGTTACCGGGAAAAACAGCCCGGAGTGGGCCCTTGCCTATCTGTCGGTCCTCTATGCCGGTGCCGTGGTTGTCCCCATTGATTACCAGCTGCCGGTTTCCCAAGCTGCCAAGCTGATTACCTTTGCAGCTTGTACCTATGTATTTACCGACCACGAGAAGCTGGAAGAGCTATCCCAGCTTCTCGGTAACTCGCTTAAGCGTATCTACTCCCTTGAAGCGGGATATCCGAACCATATCTCCATGCTAAAAAGCCGTAAGAAGTACCGCAAGCCATTGATAGATGAAGATTCCCTTGCGGCCATTCTCTTCACTTCCGGTACAACCGGTAATGAGAAAGGCGTCATGCTCTCCCACAAGAATTTCGTCACCGACGTATATCAGGCCTGTGACCCGGAATTCATCACGGCCACAGAAGAGGATGTCTTCTATGCCCTGCTGCCCCTGCACCACAGCTACTGCATGACGGCTGTCTTTCTTGAGGGACTCAAGCACGGCTCGGAACTGGTCTTCGCAAAATCCTTCGTGGTGCGGAAGATCATCGAGGACATGCAGAATTCAGGTGTTACGGTATTCATGGGTATCCCCCTGCTCTTCAACAAGTTCCTTGCTGGTGTACTTCGGAAAGTACGCGAGAAGGGCGTGGTCACCTATGCCGTTGTCCGTATCCTCATGTCCATCAACGGGGTACTGAAACGCCGTTTCGGTCTCAATCCCGGACGTGCCAAGTGGTTCAGGCCAATTCTCGAAGGGCTCGGCTTCGCCAAGATAAACTTCTGCATCAGTGGCGGTGGCCCGCTTCCTGCCCGGACTTTCCACCGCTTCCAGCAGCTCGGCCTCGACTTTGTGCAGGGGTACGGGCTCACTGAAACAGCTCCCATAGTGACACTAAATCCCATAGCGCACTTCAAGCTCACCTCAGTCGGTAAACTGCTACCCTTCATCGATATACGGATCGACAATCCCGACCATACCGGCACCGGTGAAATATTTGTCAAGGGGCCCAATGTCACCCGGGGCTACTACCGTGATCCCGACCACACAGCCGAGCTCTTCAGTGATGACGGGTACCTCAAAACCGGGGACCTCGGATACCTGGATGACGAGAACTACCTCTATCTGCGTGGGCGCAAGAAGAATATGATTGTCACCGAGGGGGGAAAGAATGTCTATCCGGAAGAGATCGAGGATGAATTTCAGCTCTATCCAGCAATAGATCAGATCATGGTCGCCGGGTATCTGATGGATGCTTCCAGGCAGGCCGAGGGCATTGAGGCCCTGATCTTCCCGAGCCGAGAATACTTTGGCGAATCCTTCCAGGATACCGAAGTTGTCCGCTCAGAGATAGATACGGCTGTCAGGGAGGTAAACCAGCGGTTTCCGGGCTACAAGAAGATTACCCGCATCACCTTGCTTGATGAGCCGATGGATATGACCTCCACCAAGAAGATCAAGCGCAATAAGGTACAGCGTACCGGGTAGTCTATGCTCGATCCTGCAGAACAGCACCATGTCTGATCATCTGAGGCGGTACCCGGCAGACCAGCGGTGAATCAGGTTCCATCCCTGAAAGCCGCCTGAGAATAAGCTCGGCTGCCTGAGATCCTATCTCTTCCAGGGGCTGACGGACAGTTATCCAGGCATGCCGGAAGAGTGGCGAGACCGGGGATTCATCGAAGGCAACGATGCGAATATCCCTTCCGATGTCCCTTTCGGCAAGGTACTTCTCGGCCCCGATGCGCATGAAGAGGTTGATGATGAAGAGATAGTGCAGATCTTCATGCTCCTGCAGCAGCTCCCGGGTCAGGGCGTATCCGCTCTCGATGTGCATATCCCCGAACTTCAGCAGCCTTCGATCAATATCCATCCCATGCGACTGCAGGGCGTCTTGGTACCCCTCAAAGCGCTCCTTGGCCGATGTGAGGGCATCAGATCCCCCGATGAATCCGATCTTCCCGGCACCCTCCTCGAGGCATTGGGCTGCAGCGCTAAAGGCGCCGGCGTAGTTGTCGGTAAGGACGGCATCGGCTGTAAGCCCATCGACAAGCCTGTCGACCAGTACAAAGGGTACCTGGTGTTTCGCAAGCAGGTCATACTGCTCGGTAATACTCCCCTCGCCGGATGCCGGTATGATGATGACGCCATCGACGTGATTCTCCACCAGCTTCCTTGTGAGGGTAACCTCTTCACTCACCTGCTCCCGGGAATTGCAGATGAAGGTGATATAGTTTCGCTCCCGCAGGTATGCCTCAATCCCCTCGGCTACCGCCATGAAGAATTCATTCTGGAATTCCGGAGCAATGATCCCGATACTGTTCGAGCGGCTGGTCTTGAGACTTCTTGCAATGGGATTGACCCGGTACCCAAGCTGTTCCATGCAGTTGCGGACCGCTTCTCTAGTCTGCGCACTCACCTTCGGATCGTTGTTCAGCACCCGGGATACTGTAGCTGTGGAGAAGCCCGAACAGGCGGCAACATCCTTGACCGTCGGTTTCAGGGTCGGTTCAGGCAGTTTCATCAATGGACTACCACGCCCTTCTTCAGAATGATATTCGCGTAGAGGGCGGTCTCCCCACTGCTTATCACTGCATAGGCATCCCTGGCCCGTTCATAGAATGCAAAGCGTTCAAGCTGGGAACATGCCCTGTAGTGCTCGTCATGCAGGCGCAGGATCCGGTCATACTCCTGCCATATCGGGGTCTCGACAGTATCTCCGGGAGTGACCTCCATGAGGATAGCATGCTTATCATCGTACTGATCCAGGGGGAAAAACTGCATCATGGCATCAAGTATCGCAGGGATACCATGGCCGTCAAGACGGATCAACCGTCTTCCGATGCTTGCGCTGGGAAAGTTACCGTCTCCGATAACCAGTTCATCTCCATGGCCCATCTCCATGAGAATTTTCAGCAGTTCCGGTGAGAGCAGGTCGGGAATATGCTTCAACATTGTGATCTCCTTTCGCAGTTTCGTGCAGCATCCTACCGGGTTTGCAGAAAATTGACAATATTTTTCATTTCTTTCTTGTCTTCCAGTTGGATACATGGCATAATGTAATCGATTACATCTAGTATATCATATAATCACAGGTTTGCAACAGCAATCCGGAGTGTGGTTTCCAAGGAGCACAATATGGCAGATACATCCACTATCAGAAAGCAGCAACCTATTCATCGTTTGCATGGAGCCCTTCCCAAGATCGGGATCCGGCCCACCATCGACGGCCGCAGGAACGGTGTCAGGGAATCTCTTGAGGAACAGACTATGCAAATGGCCAGGGCTGCAGCCCGCCTGATAGAGGAAAACCTATTTCATCCCTCCGGGCATCCGGTAGCCTGCATCATAGCAGACGGCTGCATCGGCGGAGTCGCGGAAGCTGCCCAGTGCAGGGAAAAGTTCGCAAAGGAAGATGTGGCCGTGACTCTCACGGTAACACCCTGCTGGTGCTACGGCACTGAGACCATGGACATGGATCCTCTTACCGTCAAGGCTGTATGGGGCTTCAACGGCACAGAACGTCCCGGAGCAGTCTATCTTGCGGCAGTGCTAGCCGGGCACACCCAGAAAGGGCTACCGGCCTTTGGTATCTACGGCCATGATGTACAGGATGCTGATGATGATTCCATACCCGAAGATGTCAGGGAAAAGCTGCTCGCCTTTGCCAGTGCAGGTCTGGCCGTGGCACATATGCGGGGAAGCAGTTACCTCTCCATCGGCGGGACCTCAATGGGAATTGCCGGATCGATAGTGGATCAGGACTTCTTCCAGGAGTATCTCGGCATGCGGACTGAAGTTGTCGACATGTCTGAAATCGCTAGGCGTGTGGAAGAGAATATCTATGACCCGGATGAGTTTGCGGCAGCCATGGAGTGGGTGAAGACCAACTGCAGGGAGCAGGATGACATAGTCAACCCCCCTGAGTGGCGCCGGTCCGAGGAGCAGAGAGCTGCTGACTGGGAGTACAGTGTCAAGATGACCTTGATCGCCCGTGACATGATGATCGGGAACCCACGTCTCGGGGAGCTCGGTTTTGGTGAGGAGGCCCTGGGGCGCAATGCCATCGCCGGCGGGTTTCAGGGCCAGCGATCATGGACCGATCACTACCCCAACGGTGATTTCACCGAAACTATCCTGAACAGCTCATTTGACTGGAACGGTATAAGGGAACCATTTGTCTTTGCAACCGAAAACGACTCCCTCAATGCCGTCTCCATGCTTTTCGGACATCTGCTGACCCAGACAGCCCAGGTGTTTTCCGATGTACGGACCTACTGGAGTCCTGCTGCCATCGAGCAGGTTACCGGCTGGAAACCTGAAGGGATGGCTGCCGAAGGCTTCATCCACCTCATCAACTCGGGGTCAACCTGTCTTGATGCCACCGGTGAGATGCGTGATGCCGCCGGTAATCCCGTCATGAAGCCCTTTTGGGAGATAACACCGGAGGATGCGGCCGCCTGCCTGGAGGCTACCGAGTTCTGCGTCGCCGACGGAGGGTATTTCCGGGGGGGTGGTTTCTCCACCGACTTCCTCACCCGGGGCGGTATGCCGGTGACCATGTCCAGGATCAATATCGTGAAGGGACTCGGCCCCGTACTCCAGATCGCCGAGGGGCATACCGTTGAGATCCCTGAGGAGGTGCATGCACGGCTTGATTCGAGAACGAATCCCACCTGGCCGACAACCTGGTTCGTTCCGCGCACCGACAGTGCCAACCCCTCATTCCGGGATGTATATACCGTCATGGCCCGGTGGGGAGCAAACCATGGTGCCATCAGCTACGGCCATATCGGGGCAGGACTGATTACCCTCGCTTCGATGCTGAGAATCCCCGTGAACATGCACAATGTAAAGCAGCAAGCAATCTTCCGTCCGAGCATGTGGAACTCCTTCGGCAGCGATGCGGAGGGAGCCGACTACCGGGCCTGTGCAGTTCTTGGGCCGCTATACGGCTGATGAACTCTTTTTGACAGCAAACAGCATCTCTCTGAGTCCGTTTCGCCAATATACCAGTGCTCCATACAGTTACAACCATTTTACGTTGCCACTGCAGCTTGATATTAGGTATATTCAAGATGGAGGCACTACATGCACCATACCTATATAAAACCGTTAACAGAGAAAGAGATTGCTGTCATTGAGAAAAAGGGAACGGAACGCCCCTTCAGCGGGGAGTATGAGAACCATTTCGATGAGGGTATCTATATCTGCCGCAAGTGCGGAGCACCCCTGTACCGCTCTGATGCAAAATTCGCGTCTCACTGCGGCTGGCCAAGTTTTGATGACCAGATAGGTGAAGCGGTACGGGCCTTGCCCGATGCTGACGGCCGCCGTACAGAGATAACCTGCAATGCCTGCGGTGGCCATCTCGGACATGTCTTTTCCGGAGAGGGGTATACAGAAAAGAATCTCAGGCACTGTGTCAACTCCCTCTCTATCCGGTTCATACCGACCCGCCGGGCTGTATTCGCTTCCGGTTGTTTCTGGGGAACGCAGTACCATTTTGATCGTGCCGACGGGGTGATCCTGACAACTGCCGGGTATACAGGCGGAAAAGTGGAATCACCATCATACCGTGAAGTCTGCAGCGGGACTACCGGACATGTAGAAGCGGTAGAAGTGCTCTACGATCCCGAACGGGTCGGTTACGAGGAGCTGGCCAAACTCTATTTTGAGACCCATGACCCGACCCAGACCAACGGCCAGGGTCCCGACATCGGATCCCAGTACCTCTCAGTTGCCTTCTATAATAACCAGAAGGAACGCGATACGCTGGAGAGTCTTATAGCCGAGCTCACCAGCAGCGGATTGCGCATCGCTACTCAGCTGCAGCCGGCAGGAATCTTCTGGCCGGCAGAGGAGTATCACCAGCACTATTACGATGAGAAGGGCGGAAAGGGTAAAAGCCCCTACTGCCATATCTATACAAAGCGATTCTGATCACAGTATACTCACCGTATGATACATCTCGAGCATGTAACGGTTCGCAAACAGGGAAACACCATCCTGGATGATATTTCACTCACCCTCGATGCCCGGGAGCATACGGCCATTATCGGTCCCAATGGTGCCGGAAAGTCGACACTGGTCAGGCTGATTAGCCGTGATATCCATCCGCTCAATCAGCCCCAGACGATCATTGAGGTGTTCGGCAGACGCAACTGGAACATTTTCAAGCTGAAATCACAGCTCGGCATCGTCTCCGACCTCCTGCAGGATGTCTGCAAATCGACCTACCGGGCCGGGGATATCATCGTATCGGGATTCTTCAACAGCATCGGGCTGGTGCATACCCATGCCGTCACTCAGGCGATGCTGGACAAAGCCCATGAATCGGCATCCTTCATGGGTGTTGCACACCTGATGCGCAACCACATGAACCGCCTGTCTTCCGGAGAGATCCGCAGGGTCCTCATTGCCAGGGCACTGGTGAACAATCCCCGTACTCTCATCCTTGATGAACCGGTTACCAGCCTCGACATGCGGGCCCAGGCCGAATTCAAGCAGGCTCTTCGAGATATAGCCACCAACGGTACCCATATTATCCTAGTCACCCATGACCTTGCCGATATCATCCCGGAGATGAACCGGGTCGTGCTGCTGGATCGGGGCAGGGTGGCTGCCAACGGAAGCAAACCAGAGATTCTGCAGGAGGACCTGCTCTCTGAGGTGTATGGAACAACCATCTATATCGACCAACGTAACGGCTGGTATAAAGCCTGGTGCTAAGGCGATAACTTTCCCCAACAATTCGATCTGGACAGATTGGTACTCTCGTGTGTATAATTATCATAGAGTGTATGAGCTATCCAATTACTGGGCACATCGTGTGAATGACCGAAGGATCCTCAGGCATGAAGGAACGTTATGGCTCTTTACATAGAGTGGATCGGACACTCCAGCTTCAAGATATCGGGAAGCAAAAAAATATATATAGATCCCTGGAAGGTTAGCAAGGAGATGCGTGACGGAGATATCATCCTCATCAGCCATCCCCATCACGACCACTTCTCTCCCCATGATATCAAGAAAGTTGCCCGGGAACCCTGGAACCTCTTTGGACCGCAGGATGTTGTTGATGAACTAGGCAGCGGTTCTGCACTCAAGGCCTTTGAGAGCATCTCCAGCTGCGGCGTATCAATCAAGGCCCTACCCTCATATACCATCGACAAGCTGTTCCATCCCCGCAGGAAAGGCTGGCTGGGATACATTATCATCATTGACGGAATATCGATCTACTACGGCGGCGATACCGATGCCCTTCCGGAAATGAAGGATTTCGGTCCGGTCGATATCGCGCTGCTGCCGGTGGGGGGACGGTTCACCATGGACTGCAGGGAGGCCGCCACTGCCGTGAAGATGCTAAAACCGGCTACCACCATACCCTACCACTGGGGTGATATCATCGGTAGTAGGGATGATGCCGAACGCTTCGCAGCGTCATGCGACAGCAAGACAGTGATCCTCAATCCCGGTGAACTGGTAGAGATCTCCAGGGATTACCTGACCAGGCCTGACCCGGTACCGGGGACCCTCTCCCAGCGCTACCGTCTCTGGAGGTATCGATTCCGGAAAAACAACGACCCCCTGCTCAAGGCCTCAATTGCCGGCATACGAACCTATGCAGCTGAAGGAACCTTCTGTTTTATATTTGATTCTCCTCCGAAAATGGTCTAAGATTACCCAACAGGACTACAATACCTATGAAAGAAGACTTACCCGCGTTACTGCGGACATTCTCCCCGATCTCTCTGCAGTCAATGGAACGGGTTACCCTGCTCGACCGCATCGACAGGAAATATATCGTCGCCATTGAGGATCTTTTGCTGCTGCTCAGGGAGGGGAATACCCGCTACCACATTTTGCAAGAGCCGGGAGGAGATGGAGCAAAAGCTGACGGCAGGACATTCACCTATCAAAACCTCTATCTCGACACCCCCGGTTTCAGCATGTACTCCTCCCATCACAATGGTCGATCAATCCGCCATAAAGTACGTCTGCGCAACTATCTGGAGACAGAGACCAACTACGCAGAGGTCAAGAAGAAGGAGAAGGGACGGACGATAAAGAGACGCCTCCAGCTTGAGAATGGTGCTTTCATGCTGCAGGAGTATCTTGATACCGCCCGGTACAGCAGGGAAATTGGTGAATTCATCCATACATATTCACCCTACTCCTTATCGGAGCTTGTCCCTGCCGTTGCCAATGCCTTCACCCGCTTTACGCTGGTGAGCTGTGAGCTTGATGAACGAATCACCGTGGATACCGGCATAACGTTCGCCTCTCCGGCAGACCTGACATTCTGGATTCCCCTGCCGGAAACTGCTGTGGTGGAGGTGAAGAGCGCCGGAAACAGTCGTAACAGTTTCATGCGCTCGGGACTCAAGCAGGCCGGTTACCGACCGCAGGGAATGAGTAAATACTGCCTTGGAATGACCATGCTCTATCCCGACTTGAAGTACAATCAC
The DNA here is from genome assembly GCA_964605195.1 of uncultured Spirochaetales bacterium. Classification (GTDB taxonomy): domain Bacteria; phylum Spirochaetota; class Spirochaetia; order JABMQR01; family JABMQR01; genus CAZSBC01. The sequence continues at coordinate 29,946 of CAZSBC010000001.1, forward strand.
TTCAAACCCACTTTTCGGGAAATAACCAAAAGGAGTGTATCAGATGCTGCCAGTTAATCCATTGATGGACTTTGTTTTCAGGTTCATCATCAATTTCATCGTCCTTCTCATCGTCAGCCGATTCATCTACTACTCCGGCAGCCGCCGCAAGGAGTACGTCTTCACCTTCATCATTATCGGTTCCACCGTCTTTGTCCTGAGCTTCATGCTGGCAAGCATCAATATGGAACTGGGGCTTGCACTCGGACTCTTTGCCATCTTCGGCATCCTCAGATACCGCACCCGCCCCATAGTCGTGAAGGAGATGACCTACCTCTTCTTTTCCATAACCATATCGGTGGTCAACTCCCTTGCCAGCGCCGGATATGACAACATCCATATCCTCGTCGCAAACGGCGCGATCATCATCATCATCCTCTTCATGGAGCTGGTATGGATGCGACGTACAGTAAGCACAATAACCATCCGGTACGAGAAGATCCAGCTGATACATCCCGACCGTCACAGTGAACTGCTTGCTGATCTTACCGATAGACTCGGTATCGAAATCATCTCCTTCAAGGTGGGTGACATCGATCTTCTCCGTGATACTGCTGCTGTCACCATCCGCTATGATGCCCGCAGGTATGCATATCTTACAGCCGACCATGAGCAGGAATAGCATGAATACAGTGATCAGGAACGGTCTCCTCATCCCGATGGATGAATCCTGTGAGCATCGCAGCTTAAGGGCTGACATAGCCATAGAGGGAGACCAGATCCGCTATATCGGGAATATCCCTGCCGCATTCAGGGCCGACCGGACCATAGATGCGGAAGGAAAGATTGTGCTTCCGGGGCTGGTGAACGCACATACGCACCTGAGCATGGGCCTGCTGCGCAACTATGCCGATGACATGGAGCTCTTTGACTGGCTGAACAACCGCATATGGCCTGTTGAGGGAAAACTCACCCCCGAGGATGTATATATCGGATCCCGGCTCGGTATCCTGGAGATGATCCTCTCCGGGACAACCGCCTTCGCCGATATGTACTTCTTTCAGGAGGCAACCTGCGAAGCGGTCAGGGAGAGCGGTATCAGGGCCAGTATAGGACTGACCTTCTTCGGGGATCAGGATGCAACCGAACAGCGCCTTGAGATCTATCAGGACCTGCACCACCGCTGGAACGGCAAGGCAGATGGCCGCATCCGACTTGACACTGCCCCCCATGCAATCTACACCTGCAGCGAAGCGACTCTCCGGGCTGCGGTTAAGTTCTCTGCCGCCAACGATACACGCATCCATACCCACCTCTCCGAGACCCTCCGGGAGAACGCCGATGCAAAGCGGCAGCATCGGATGAGTCCCACGCAGTATCTCGAGACGATGGGCATCTTCGACCGTCCCGGGCATGCTGCCCACTGCGTGCATATGAGCGCGGATGATCGCTCAATACTGAAACAACACGGCATCTATCCCGTGCATAATCCCAGCAGCAACATGAAGCTCGGCAGCGGATTCTCTCCTCTTCCGGAATTCATCTCCGAAGGCCTGCACGTCGCAATGGGAACCGACGGGGCCTCCAGCAACAACAATCTCAATATGGTGGAGGAGATGCACATCGCCTCGCTGATACACAAAGGGCACACAGGAGACCCAACTGTCGTCACTGCCTATGATACCCTGAAGATGGCAACCCTTCATGGAGCCCAGGCCCTCGGTATTGATGAAATCTGCGGCAGCATTACCGTCGGCAAGAATGCCGACCTGATCATTATCGATACCAGTGCTCCCCATCTCACGCCGCTGAATAATCCGGTATCAGCCATCGTCTATTCAGCCCAGGCAGCTGATATAGAGACGCTTATATGCGCCGGCAGGATTGTGATGGATGAGAGAAAGATAACCACTATGCCGGTTGAAACGGTAATCCGGGAGGCAGCCGCCTGTGCACGGAAGCTGCTGCTGAGAAGCTGAAAATGAGAGGAGCAACAACAGTATGAAGCCACTGCAGGAAACATTCAGAGCAATCGAATTCAGGGAGGAGACCCTTATCCTGCTTGACCAGCGCCTCCTTCCCGATACCGTGGCGTATTTCACCTGCACAGATGCACGGGAGACCGAATTCGCTATCCGGGAGATGGTGGTAAGGGGAGCTCCAGCCATCGGAGCTGCAGCTGCCTACGGAGTCTATCTTGCAGCACGGGAGAGTATTGCTGCTTCCGGTCAGTATATTGACTGGGAAGCGTTTACTTCACGCTGCACCCTGCTCCAGGGAGCACGGCCCACAGCTGTCAACCTGCGCTGGGCTGTCAGCAGGATGTTCAGGGTGGCCGAAGCTGGGCACCTAGCCGGTGAGGGAGCTGCTGAGATCCTCAGGCAATTGCTTTTTGCCGCCGATGCCATCCTTGCGGAGGATGTGGCAGTAAACCGTACCATGGCCGAATTCGGGGCAGATCTCATTCCAGCAGGGGCCAGGATACTCACCCACTGCAATACCGGAGCACTTGCTACCGGTGGATGGGGTACTGCCCTCGGGGTCATCAAGGAGGCCCACAGACTCGGTCGCAATATCTTCGTCTATGCCGATGAGACCCGTCCTCGGTTGCAGGGATCCCGGCTCACCGCCTGGGAACTGCAGCAGAACGGCATCCCGTCACGCCTGATCGTAGACAGTGCCGCCGCGGTCCTCATAAGGGATCAGGCTGTGGACCTGGTGATACTCGGCGCCGACAGAATTGCCGCAAACGGAGATGTGTGCAACAAGATAGGTACATTCATGCTTTCAGTGCTCTGCAAAGAGTACCGGATCCCGTTCTATGTGGCAGCTCCACTGTCAACCATCGATTTCACCATTGACTCGGGAGCCGATATCCCCATTGAGGAGCGAAGTGCCGACGAAATAGTGACCATCGGTGACATCCGCATAGCTCCGCAGGATATGCCGGTGTTCAACCCAGCCTTTGATGTCACCCCGCATACTAACATCACGGCGATCATCACCGAACACGGCATTCTCCGCTCACCCTTCACAGAATCGATAGCCGCGCTGAGGAGGACAACCAATGGCTGATACCAGAGAACTGCACTTTGCCACAAAATGCATCCACAGCAAGTCTGTGCCGGGAGACAGCGCAAAGGGAATTGCCCCCCCCATCCATATGGCATCATCGTTTGCCTTTGATTCGATTGCGCATGCTGAGGAGGTTATGGACTTCAGGAGTGCCGACTATGTCTATACCCGCGGAAACAACCCCACTCTCCGCCTCTTTGAGACGAAGATGGCAGCACTTGAGGGGGGCAGTGCGGCAGTGGCCTTCGCTTCGGGCATGGCTGCGATATCAACGGTTCTGCTTTCACTGTTGCAGCCGGGAGAGCGGCTGCTGACCCATACGACCCTCTACGGCTCTTCCCATGCAGTGGTATCGACCCTGCTTCCCAGGTATGGGATCAGCACCTTCCGGGCAGAGCTGTTCACCAGGGATGCGGTCACAGCAGCCTTCAGCGAAAAGGGACCGGTACGGGCCGTCTTCTTTGAAACACCCGCCAACCCTACTCTCGATATGATCGATATCGCTACAGTTTCAGAAATTGCCCATGAGCACGGGGCTGCCGTAATCGTTGACAATACCTTCGCGACACCCTACCTGCAGCGGCCGCTGCAGTGCGGAGCCGATGTGGTCGTTCACAGTGCCACAAAGTATATCAACGGGCATGGCGATGCCCTCGGCGGAGTTGCGGTAACCCGGGAGAGCGGATACGGCTTCTCCCTGAAGTTCGACTACATGTGCGAACTCGGCGGAGTGATGAGTCCGTTCAATGCCTGGCTGATGCTGCGGGGGCTCAAGACCCTCCCACTACGCATGGAACGGCACTGCCAGAATGCATCGGCAGTTGCGCAGTTCCTGGCCGGACATCCAGCCGTCACTGCGGTACGATATCCCGGCATGCCCGACAGTACCGGAAATCACCTCATTCCCCGGCAGATGCTTCTCGGCGGGGGTATGATCAGTTTCGAAGTGCGTGGAGGGCTGCAGGCTGCCGTGAAATGCATAGACAATCTGCGCTACATCACAACGGCCGTCAGCCTCGGGGATTGTGAGACGCTGATCCAGCTCCCAGCAGCCATCACGCACCGCGGCTATGACCGCAGTGCGCTGCAGTCATTCGGACTGAGTGAATCGATGATCAGGATATCAGTGGGAATTGAACATGTCGATGATATCATCGGAGACCTGGACCAGGCCCTGTCACACATTTAGTCGATATCAATGATGATATCGTCATCCCGGTCGAGCTTCACGTCATACTCACCCACAATCTCATTCTGTTCCCAGACACAGATATGGGCACCCTTACGGATCGACTCGGCATGGGATGCCCCAGCGGCAATCTCACAGGAGTGCAGATAGTCGAACCCGACATCCTCGCTGCGGACAAGTACTTTCTTTGGTCGGTTATTGTTGAAGGTGATGATGACTGTTTCGCCTGATAGCCGTATTTTTCGCCTTTTTCTGAAGTATCGTATCACAGTCAGCCTCGCTCACCTATCACAACAAATACCGTTATCAATGGTTACAGTAAGAGTATATCCGAACCGTTATCGAGTTGCAACTGATACCGAAGTTATAGTATGGTATAGAAAGAAATCGATCTCAATTATGAGGATTGCTGGTGAATACCCACATACGAAAAACTGTACTCGCATCGCTCTTTGCCGCCCTTATCGCTGTCGGGGCCTATATCGTCATCCCGGTTGGACCGGTTCCCATCACGCTGCAGACACTTTTCATCCTTACTGCCGGTATACTCGGAGGACGGCAGATAGGGGTATCGGCAGTGACCATTTACCTGACAGCCGGGGCTGTGGGGCTGCCGGTCTTCTCCGGGGGCACAGGGAGCATCGCTCACTTCATCGGACCTACAGGGGGGTATCTGATAGCATCCCTGCCGGCGGTATTTGTCTGCGGGCTGTTCTCCGAACTCGGAAACCGGCTTGAGTCAGCCTTTGGCGGCATAGGAGCCGCAACGCTTCAGAGCAGTATTGCAAAGAGTGCCATGCTCACTCTGGGAACACTGCTTTCATCGATTATCTTCTATCTGGTTGGGGTCCCATGGCTCAAAATTGTCCTAGGGCTGCAGTGGGATGCAGCATTGCGGGCGGGGCTCATTCCCTTCATCATCGGTGATATCCTGAAACTGATTACCGCTGTGATCATCGGGACCCTGTTCGGTAGGAGAGTTCATCAGTTTCTCAATCCGGAGAGTGCCAATGAGCCTGCTTGAAGTACGTAACGTATCCTACCGTTTCGCCGACGGCTCCTATGGACTGCGCAATATTTCACTGCAGGTAAGCGAAGGAGAGTTCATTGTCATATCCGGCAAGAACGGGTCGGGAAAGACTGTCTTTCTGCGGACCCTTAACGGTCTCTACCGGCCGACAACCGGCGAGATCATTGTAAATGGCATTTCGGTCCGGGAAGCCCCGTTCAAGGCAAGAAGATCCGTCGGCCTGGTATTCCAGGATGCAGACAGCCAGATTGTGGGTCAGACGGTTTTCCGGGACATAGCATTCGGCCTCGAGAACCTCAGGATTGCCAGACATGAGCTGAAAACACGGGTTCGCCGGGCCCTTGAGATGGTAAATCTTGAGGAGCATATGCACCAGCGAGCCCACACCCTCTCAGGAGGTGAGAAGCGTCGGCTCACCATAGCCGGGGCAGTAGTCATGAATCCCGCCATACTGGCTCTAGATGAGCCGTTCACCAACCTTGACTATCCGGGAGTACTGCAGGTGCTGACCATTCTCTCCCGACTCAAGGAACATGGCCATACCATCATTCTAGTTACGCATGATCTGGACAAGGTACTGGCCATGGCTGACAGGCTTGTGCTCTTTGACAACGGGACTGTGGTGATGGATGACCGTCCAGAACGGGCTATTCATTCAGCCCCTGCCTGCGGTGTCAGGATACCTGCAAAGGATACCGCCGCAATCCGTATCGAGGAGATGACATGGCTGAAAGACTGATCTTTCACTACCATGACCGTCACACCCTGATACACCGTATTGATCCAAGGGTTAAGGTGCTGCTGCTTTTTGCCCTTTCAACCGCTCTGCTGCTGGTCAACAGCCTGCAGGCAGTAGCGCTTGCCGGGTATATTGCAGCTGCAGTGCTCATGGCAAAACTGCCGATTACCCGGTACCGGCGGGAACTGCGCTTCTTTTTTATCATTTTCGCCGTTATCCTGCTGGCCCGCTGGGTATCGGGAAGTCCCTTCCTTGCCGGAGCCCTTTTCGGGTTCCGGTTCATGTTGATTGTAGCTGCTAGTATACTCTTCACCGACACGACAGCCCCAGAAGATATCACTCTGGCTCTCTACTGGTACCTGAGACCGCTGAAGTTCCTCAACCCGAAACGTACGGCCGCACGATTCAACCTCACACTCTCCTTCTTCCCGCTCATCTTCGATGCGATACTGGAGATCAGGGAGGCCCGGCGGGCAAGGCTGGACAACAGCTGGAGCAGGCCGATTCGCCGGATGGTATCACTGTCATCGCAGATCTTTGACCTGATTCTCATCAAGGCCGAAGAGATCTCCTTTGCCCTTGAGGCAAGACTCTTCGATGAGGATATCCTGCATGGATCCATTGCATTTTCGCGGATCGACCTTGCTGCGATGCTGATAACCGCAGCTGTCTCCTGGGGGCTATGGCTCATCCGCTGAAATCCCGCCTACCCCATCATGCGCATAGTGCCCTTGTAGAATGAGATATCGGTCAGCATGATCATGGCACCCTCTTTCTTGTCCAGATCCCCGGTGATCTGCTCAATGCCCTCAATGATCTCCTGCTGCCGCTCCTCAGGGATCATTGCCATGATGGTCTTGCTGTGATTTTTACGCTCATTCATGAAACCTATGAACGAGGCAAAGAGGGGGATGTTCGAGATATACTCCCCCATACCGGAAGATTCCATTACCGTGGCACCGTCAATGCCCTCCTGGATGAAGTACTCCATCAGGTGGTAGAGCATCTCCTCGAGATAGAGGACGATGATCATCAGTTTCATGCTTCGTTTCTGCGAGTTGTCATCGGTTGTCTGCTGCAGATACCTGAGGAATGTTTCATACAGAACACCGGGAGACTGCGCATTGACAAGCTCCCTCTTGAGATTACCGATGCCCAGCGTCCGTGAGATACCTGCGAGGACCTGCACATGTTCGGTCACCTTCTCCTCGGGAGCAATTATGAGGAAGAAGAGACGAACCCTCTTTTTATCCAGGGAGTCAAATTCAACCCCATGCCGGGCAACGGCAATGAGGACAAACATATCCTTCAGTCCCGCCAGCCTGATATGGGGCAGGGCCACGCCGTCACCGAACCCGGTGGATCCCTCTGCCTCCCGTTGAATCAGCAGCCTGTAGATCTCATCGACTGTGTATGTTCCTATTTCCCTGTTGCGGACAGCAAGAGCAGCAAGTTCATGGAGCACATCCTGCTTTGTCCTGCTCTGCAGGGAGACTGAACAGCAATTCTTATCCAGTATCTCGAATATTTTCATAACGAAGTATCCTCCATTGCCCTGGTAATCGCAAGCTTGGAGAGCATCGGACCTACAAGCTCATTGACAAAGACTGACATGAGAACGATATTCACCATCAGAATGATCCTGTCGCCGTACAGGTCAGAGAGATCGGCTATCATGGGAGATGCCTGGATGAGCAGCACCAGTCCGATGGCTACTCCAGCCTGTGGGATCATGCAGAGTCCCAGATATTTCTTCAGCGGAGGCTCGACCTTGCTTATGACTGCCCCACCCCAGACACCGATATACTTACCAATTGCCCTGGTCACAATAAATCCCAGGCCCACCAGCAAGATATCGGCATGTATGAAGATATTCGGGTCAAGCTCTGTCCCGGCAATAACGAAGAAGAGGGCGTAAATCGGCGGGGTCAGCGGCTGGATAATCTTGAACAGGCGATGGTTGCGGGGGGAGGCGTTGATCAGCAGCGTGCCGGCAGCCATGTTCGACATCAGCGGAGAGAGTTCGAATATCGAGGCAACAGATGTCTCAATGAAGAGTATCCCGAGTGTTATCAGGAGGATTTCATTGGCACTTTTCTTGCGTCGGGTCAAGATATGGATGAGGAATCCTGCCAGGAGCCCGACAAGGATGGAGAAGAATATCTCCGAGAAGGCATGCAGTATCAGGATACCTGCTCCGTGTGATACGGGGTTCAGCATCCCTACCGCCAGGGCAAAGACAATCCCGAAGACCGCTACTGCCCCGGCATCGTCCAGTGCCACCAGGCCATAGAGATGGTCCACGAACCTGCCATGGGCCCGCAGGGACTGAACGATTGCTACCGTGGCTGCCGGGGCTGTTGCAGTAGAGATTGCACCAAGCAGCAGGGCAAAGGGGAGCTCAAGCTTCAGCAGCCACATGGTCAGTGTCACAACAATGAAGGTCAGGGCGACCTGCGTTATCGTCATGATCACTATCGCCCTTCCCATTGCCTTGAGCTTTGCGGAGTAGAACTCACCGCCGATAGTCACCGCAATCAGTCCCAGAGCAAGATCGGTAACGAACTTCAGCGATTCTCCCATTTCATGATGTACAACCCCGGTCACGGCATCACCGAGCAGCAGTCCGGCTATGATGTACCCCGTTATCTCCGGCAGTTTGATCCTGATGACCAATCTTCCTATGGCATACCCGAAGATCAGCAGTGTACCAACGGTAAAGAGCGCACTCTCTGAGAGGATGTCACGAAGATGGATCAGTTGACTCAGCACAGTATCCATACGGCAATTCTCCTCTCTTCAACCAAAATATGATTCCGGCAGGGTCAGTTTTGCTCCGGTGTCAAATACGGCTCCCGGTTCATCTCTCAGCCGGTAGACATGCTCACGCAGATGTCTTGCCCAGAGCCAGTCGGAATAGGTATCGGTAAAGGTCTCCCCGGGAATCGGTGTTCCGAAAATCATATCAAGGGTAACATGACGCTGCTTGACCATCTCATTGACGAGGTACAGCATCTCAATATTGCTCCGTATCTTCAATTTGCGCCTGATATTGGCAAGATTATAGAAAAAGTTTGAATTCCTGCCGCCGGAAAAGGCGGGCACCACTTTCCTGCCACTGTTCCGGGCCATCTTGATGAAGCTCTTGTTCCATTCGAGATCATAGATTCCGTAAGAGAGTTTCCTTGAGCACACACCGGCTGGAAAGATGATCAGCGGGTCATCTCCGGCAACTACCCTATCAATCTGACTCTTGTAGGCCCTGTTGGAACCGTGCTTGTTGACCGGAACAAACATGCTGCGCAGGTTTGTGATATTCATCAGGAAATCATTGACAAGCAGTTTCACGCTGCCAAGCTGCCGACCAACCACGGTAAGCATGGCTATCCCGTCAAGGCCACCGAGCGGGTGGTTGGAGACAATAATGGGGCGATCTTCGGCCTTGAGGCGCTCGATACCCGTGATATTGAAATGCAGATCGAGATACTGTATACCGGCTTCAGCGAATACCATCCCCTCATCTGCGTGGTGCTTCCTCAGAAATTCGTTGATCTCGCCCACATGCAGGATCCTGTTGAGATAGGAGAGTAGGAAGCCGGGCATCCTGCGCGCCAGGGTTGGATTTTTATCGGCAATCACTGCCTTGAGATCTATCTGCTTCACCATACCCAAACAATACATTGAGACGAAGAATCAATCAACCGGTATTGTGGTGAAAAACTGGTGGGACGGCACGCCCATGATTCACCGTTCCCGGTAGCTGTGCTATGATAGAACCATGCAAGTGAGTCTTCGGGAGCGCAAGAGACAGTTACGGAAGCTGACAACAGACCGGTTACGGCAGATCTCTGCTGCCGAGAAAGAGCGCGGCAGCAGGGAGCTTACCGCCCTCCTGACAGCCGATGAGTGCTGGCTGCATGCCAATACCGTGCTGCTTTTCCATGCTATGCGCAGCATTGAGCCAGACACCACATATCTGATTGAAGCAGCATTGCAGGTCGGTAAGATAACGGCTCTTCCAAGAATAGTGGAGGGGCAGCTGCAATTCCGCCAAATCTCCCGGCCTCCCGCTGCCGATTCCCCTGAAATGGAACGACACCCCATGGGATTCTACGAACCGATAGCGACACTGCCGCCGGTTCCCGGCGAAACCGGTTACGGCACAATCCTCGGAATCATTCCGGGAGCTGCTTTCACCGTGGAGGGGCATCGCCTCGGGCGGGGCGGTGGCTACTACGACCGCTTTCTCGCCCTTCATCCTGGAATCTTCCGTATCGGCATCTGTTTTTCCCTGCAGCTCGTCTCGCAGCTGCCGATGGAAGGGCATGATGAACCTCTCGATGCGGTATGTACTGAATTGAATCTCTACCGGAGAACGGTATAGCGGACAGGATCAGATTATCTTGGCGTTCATAAATTCGGCAAAATGCTGTGTTGCCATCATCTGGAGGAATCTGAGACAGGAGACATTCTCCTCATGTGAGAAGTCGAGGTCGGTATGCCGTATCAGTTCATCCCTGATATCGGTCATCTTCACGAAACGCATGATTGCGGCAAGGGCACGGAGATACTCTATCTGACGAAAGGGGGAGCTGCCGATAACAAAGAGCAGGTGCACGGGGTTGCCGTCGGCAGAGTTGAACTCAATGCCTTCGGCTGATATTCCCAATCCCACTTTCACGCTGCCAATCGATTTCAGTTTACCGTGAGCTATCGCCACCCCCCTGCCGATACCGGTGGTCTCAATCTTCTCACGTCTGATGACAGCCTCAATGAACCCAGGCATGTCTTCCAGATCCTGAAAAATCGAACAGTGCGTGACAACATCTCTGATAGCTTCAAACTTGTCCGCCCTCCGGAGACAGCAGAGTACTTCGGAGAACGAATATCCAAAATCATTCACCATCCCAGTATACAGTGAAGCCATCACTAAGGCAACAACCCGTACATCCTACCGGGATGCCAGGTATTTGTTGATTGAATCAGCCGCCTTGCGGCCCTGCCCCATGGCCAGAATCACCGTAGCAGCTCCCAGTACAATATCACCTCCGGCGTAGATACCTTCCATGGAGGTCCTGAGTTCCTCATCAACAATGATGTTACCCCACTTGTTTGTATCAAGCCCCTTTGTGGTCTTCTCCAGCAGCGGATTTGAGTCATTGCCTATGGAGACGATGACAGTGTCGACATCGATGATGGATTCACTTCCTTCGATGGGTACCGGGCGCCGCCTGCCGGAATCATCCGGCTCTCCGAGTTCGTAAGAGAGCAGCTCCATTCCGATCACTTCATCCTTCTCATTCCCGAGAATTCTCTTAGGGTTGTGAAGCAGTCTGAAAATGATCCCCTCTTCCTTGGCATGTTCGACCTCTTCCACTCTGGCCGGCATCTCCTTCTCGGTACGCCGGTAGACTACATAGACCGTATCGGCTCCGAGACGCTTGGCGGTACGAGCGGCATCCATTGCCACATTTCCGCCTCCCAGAACGGCCACAGTCCGTGAATTGAACATCGGTGTGGCAGCTTTCTCGACATCATACGCCTTCATCATGTTGGATCGGGTAAGATACTCATTGGCGCTGAATACCCCGATGAGATTCTCGCCTTCGATGTGCATGAACTTTGGAAGCCCGGCACCGCTACCGATAAAGACGGCATCAAAACCGTCCTTGTCGATGAGGTCCCGCAGTTTCCTGGTCCTTCCGACGAGGAAGTTGGGCGAGATGGTTACTCCCATATGCTGCAGGTTCTCAATCTCCTGCCGCACAATTGCCTTTGGGAGCCTGAACTCGGGAATACCATACACCATTACCCCGCCGGGCAGATGAAAGGCCTCGAAGATCGTGACCTGATGTCCGGCCTTGCGAAGGTCGGCAGCAGCGGTGATGCCTGCCGGTCCCGAACCGACCACGGCAACCTTCTTGCCCGTCTCGGCAGCGATCTCCGGCATGACCGCCTCGCCGTGTTCCCGTTCGTAGTCGGCGACATAACGCTCTACCCGCCCGATGGATACAGCTTTGCCGATATCCTTCAGGGACTTGCCGACAGTACAGTAGAGCTGGCACTGGCTCTCCTGCGGGCAGACCCGTCCGCAGATTGCAGGCAGAAGGCTGCTCTCCTTTATAACTGCTACCGAAGCGGCAAAGTCTCCCTTGGCCGCATAATCTATGAAGCGGGGAATGTCAATCTCGACGGGACAGCCCTTGATGCACGGGGCATTCCTGCACTGCAGGCAACGCATGGATTCCAGAATAACCTGCTCCCGGCTGTATCCGAGAGCCACTTCCTCCATATTTCCTATCCGCTCCTGCGGATCCTGGGCAGGCATCTCCTGCAGCGGGATGCGCAACCTGTCTTTCGGCTTCAGGTTGTCGGGATCGATACTTTTCAGCAGCTCTTCTGCTTCCCTCTGTAGTTCATTACTGTCATGCATCAGTTCTTACCTTCCTTTTCCTCAATGGCCAAATCCAGATGGCAGATGTGGTGATCATGATTCTCACGACTCTTGTAGGTTCCGAGCCTGCGCATCATATTGTCAAAATCCACCAGATGTCCGTCAAATTCGGGACCGTCAACACAGACGAACTTGGTCTCACCGCCGACGCTGACCCGGCAACCACCGCACATCCCGGTACCGTCGATCATGATGGTGTTGAGGGAGACCACGGTATGGATGCCGAAGGGGCGGGTCGTCTCGGCACAGAACTTCATCATGATCGGAGGTCCTATGGCAACAACCATATCAGGTTTCCAGGTCTCGCACAGCTCCTTCAGGGGTTCGGTAACCAGCGCCTTGCGTCCGTAGGAGCCGTCATCGGTGCAGACAATCAGTTTATCGGCTATCGATGCCATTTCCTCCTCCATGATAAGCAGCTGCCGGTTACGGGCTCCGATGATTGTCCGGATCTCATTCCCTGCTGCTTTCAATCCCTGGGCAATCGGATGCAGCGGGGCAACTCCGATACCGCCGCCGACACAGACTACCCTGCCGAAATTCTCGATATGGGTCGGTTGTCCCAGCGGTCCGAGAACATTGGTGATATGATCGCCGGATTCAAATGCTGCCAGTCTGTGAGTGGTATTCCCGACTGTCTGAAAGATAATGGTTATGGTGCCCCGCTCGGCATCGGCATCAGCGATGGTCAGGGGTATTCTCTCACCGAAATTGGTATCAATCTGAATGATGACAAACTGTCCCGGTCTCCGTTCTTCCGCTATGAGGGGAGCTTCCAGCTCCATCCGGAAGACATCTTCGGAAAGCTGCTGCTTTGATATGATTTTCTTCATCTGGACCTCCATCCAAGATATTGTAACTGTGATTGGGATTGCAGCGCATAGGCGTACACTCATCTGTTGCACATATGTGCAAAATACGAGAGACTAATGCTGTATGACAATTCTCACGGCATTTTCTCTTTTTAGGCTCTGGAAGTCAAGGGCCGTATTTGCTATATTGAGCTATGATTTCCAGAACGGCTACCATTAAGAATCGCAACGGCATCCATGTACGTCCGTCAAAAGTTATCGCCGCTGCTGTGGCTGATTACAGCGGAACGATCACAGTGCGGAAGAGCGGATATACCATTGACACGGTCAATGCCATGAACCTGCTTTCAATGGCCCTTATCGAGGATGACACCATCGAGATAACGGTTGCCGGGGAGCAGGAGGCGATGGTGGCGGACAACCTGGTGCATCTCTTCGAGACCAGGTTTGATTTTCCGCCGCAGAACTGATCGGTCGTTCTGCCGGAAGCCATGCATCAATGAAACTGGAGGTTATCCATGATTATTCGACAGGATTCGATGAAAAGCGAGAGGAGAGAACAGATGCGGGGAGGTGCCGGGTCGGTAGCAATAACCCATATTGTCGACAAGGATGCCATTCGCCATGCCCGTCTCTTCTCCCGGATAACTCTCGGAGCTGGAGATGAAATCGGTCCGCACGTACATGAACAGGAGACCGAGTACTACTATATCATCAGCGGTGAGGGAGTTGTTACCGAAGACGATGGTGAACACATCGTTTCAGCCGGTGATGTGGTGGTGACCGGGAACGGTGCTTCCCACAGTATCAGGAACAACGGTTCTGTACCGCTTATCTTTGTTGCCCTGATCATCCTGGAATGAGCTGCGCAGTGTCAACAGCCCGCACCATCCGATCAGTATGTGTGTTCTGCTCCTCAAGTGACACCACAAGAGCCGAAATCAGGGCGACTGCCGCTGACCTTGGTACCTGTATCGGTAGGCGGGATATGCGGCTCGTCTACGGCGGAAGTGATATGGGACTCATGGGCATCACGGCCCGCGCTGCCCTCGCCGCCGGCGCTGAAGTGCTAGGTATCATACCCAGGAGACTTGCTGACAAGGTCCGATCCCTTGATATCACCGAAGAGATCATCGTGGAGACGATGCATGAACGAAAAGCTGCCATGTTCGCTGAATCCGATGTTTTCATAGCCCTTCCCGGGGGTATCGGGACTCTGGAGGAGACCATGGAGATGCTGACCTGGTTGCAGCTCGGGTACAGCAGCAAACCGGTTGGCATTCTCAATGCCGATGGCTATTATGATCTGCTGCTGCAGTTCCTTGATTCCATGGTTGCAGAACAGACTCTCAAGCCCTTTCACCGTGAGATAATCCAGGTAGCCAGTCAGGCCGAAACGTTGCTGGACACCCTTACCGCAGCAGGAGTATCCTACCGGGACAAATGGTGATACCAAATAATAAGGTGGATAATGATGAAGAGAGTGGTAATTGCAAATGATCACGGTGCGGTTGAGCTGAAAATGGAGATCGTCGCCCACTTGGAAAAACGCGGCTATGCCGTCATCGATATGGGAGTCGGTGCCGATGAAGCTGCCGATTACCCCGACAAGGCCGTGGAGGCCTGCCGTGAGTACCTTTCGGGTGGTTATGAGTTTGGAATTCTCTGCTGCGGTACCGGGATAGGTATATCAATCACTGCCAACAAGGTGGACGGGATCCGATGTGCCTTGCCTCAGAACAGCTTTGCCGCAACCATGGCAAAAGAGCACAACAATGCCAATTTTATCGCCTTCGGGGGAAGAATTGCCTACACTGACCCGGTCAGCGATATGCTTGATGCCTTCATAGATGCGGGGTTTGAGGATGGCAGCCGGCATGCCCGCAGGGTCGCCAAGATCATGGATGCGGAACAGTTAGAGCGCTGAAGCTAAAATTTTTGCAGGGGACTTCCGTCAAACGGATACGGCAGCAAGTCACGGAAAAGCAGCCGTTTCACGACTCCCTCGAGGTTGGCCAGGTAAATGGGAAAATCGGGGGCACAGAACTCAGCCATCACCTGCAGACATTCGGCACAGGGCGGGGTCGCATCCTGCTCGTCGGTCACAACCACCAGAGAATCAAAGAGTAGCCGCTCTTTGGCAGCACTGCCGATATTGCACTGCCTGATAGCGGAAAGGATGGCGTTACGTTCGGCGCATATTGTTGCTCCGTAACTGGCATTCTCCACATTGCAGCCGGAAACGATATATGGAGCACTCCCGCTGCAGGCGGCCTGGTTCATGACGATCGCAGCACCCACCCTGAATCCCGAATAGGGGGCGTAGGCATGTTCCCTCGCAGCAATTGCCTCCAGCCACGCTTCTTGTACTTCTGATATCATAGGAAGAGTATACCAGAGTTGGCTGTTGCTGTCACCTCAATAACAACCGTTCACAAAAGGCCCGTTTACAAGCCGGGGACGCCCAGTTATACTTTAGGTGCAGTGCCCTGTAGTCCATTGCACCATGGAGGATATATGCTGTTGTATGATAGAGAGACATCCCTGCCTGTCGCCGATCCGGACCTGCTGCCGATCAGGGACGCCTTCGGCCGCCTGGAGCAGAACGGTTCTGTTACCGAACAGGTAGGGAAAGCTGCCGAATCAATGATTCTCTCTGTTTCGGGCTGGCGGAAGGTCTTTGCCGCCGACAGGGAGGAGGAGAGCATGCTGCCTGAAATTTCAGCAGAGGATACCCTTCTTGCAGCCATTGCTGCAGCTGCCTTTGCCGATCACCTGCTGGCAGGGAGAAAACAGTCTAGAACAGCTGAGCTTGTTGTCGGCATGGACTCACGGCCTACCGGCCCGGCTATCGCTGATGCAGCGCTACGGATCTTCCTCGGAATGGGGTTCACGGTCCGGCACCTCTTCATCATCGCTGCACCCGAGCTGATGGCCTTCACAGCCCTGCATGAAGATGCCGGCGCCTTCTTCTACATATCGGCAAGCCACAATCCCGCCGGACACAACGGATTGAAGTTCGGCAAGGACGGCGGTGTCTTCGGCAGCGAAGAAGCCGCGGCACTCATAGACAGATTCAGATCCTACTGCAGGGACCCGGGGTTGCCGGCACGGCTTATGGAGCTCGAGGCTGCTGCGGGGAAACAGCAGTATGCCGGCTGCATCGGGCAGATTGCCACCAACAAACTCCTTGCTCTCGATATCTACCGCCGTTTCGCTATCATGACTGCAACCAGCACACGTGCTGTCTGCGGACAGGACCAGGTGCTTAACCGGATACGGGAGTATGCAGATACATACGGCCTGGGTGTCGTGATAGATTTCAACGGCAGCGCCCGCTGCCTCTCCATTGATGAAACCCTTCTCAGGGAACTAGGGATCAGTGTCCGGACACTTGCCGATACACCGGGGATGATCACCCATGGAATCATTCCTGAGGGGAAAAATCTGGAATACTGCCGGCAGGCTCTTGAAACTGCCTACGGCGAAGATCCAGCCTTCATGCTCGGCTACATGCCCGACAACGACGGTGACCGTGGGAATATCGTCTACATAGACGAGAGCAGTGCCAGGGCCGAAGTGCTGCAGGCCCAGGAGGTCTTCTCGCTTGCAGTCCTCTCTGAACTTGCCTTTACCGAGTACGCTGAAGGTACCGTTGAGGGTGTGAAGCGGGCTGTCGTGGTAAACGGTCCTACCTCCATGCGCATAGATGCCATAGCCGCCCACTTCGGGGTGGAGGTCCACCGCTGTGAGGTCGGGGAGGCCAATACCGTGCAGCTCGCCCGCTCACTGCGTGAGGAGGGGTATGCAGTCCGTATTCTCGGTGAGGGGTCAAATGGGGGGAATATCACCTACCCCGCATCGGTACGGGACCCGATGAATACCATCCTCTCGTTCATCAAACTTCTGGCTCTCAGGGACTCCAGGGAGAGCCGGGGCCTGTTCTCCATCTGGCTGGAAAGAAGCGCTCAGCTGCACCGGTACCGGGAACACTACGCGCTTGCAGACATACTCTCAACGATCCCGAAGGCAGCTACCACTCCGACATCATCCGATCGCTCCATACTCCATACCGCATCACCGTCACAGGGAGCGCTCAAGAGAGCGTACGAGACCCTCTTCGCCCGGGCGTGGGAGGAGGAGCGTGAAACGTTCTTTGGACCGCTTAACATAGCTTCCTGGAAAGAGTTCAACACTGAAGGCATCAGCTGCAGGGAGGGTGTCGGCTCCCGCTGCAGGAGCGGTGAGGAGCGTGGAGGCTTCAAGATTGTATTCTATAATGCAGACGGTGAGGCAACAGACTTCATCTGGATGCGCGGGTCGGGAACCGAACCGGTATTCCGTATTGCCGCTGACTCGCTGTACGGGACAGAGGAGCGTGAGCGAACACTGCTGCAGTGGCATGCCGACCTCGTCCGACGTGCTGATACCGCTGCCTGCCTGGAGGATGGCTGCCCAAGCTGATTGCCTGTACCGTATGCAGCAACAGTTGCAGAGACAACAGGAACTATCTCACCCACTATGTTTTTTGCCCTGCCCATGCTATACTTTTAGGGAGAGAGATGTGTTTGAAGGGAGCTGCCATATGTACCGAAACTTGAGAAATGAATCCATAGAACTTGAACACCGGCATCTTGAAGAGATAGCTGCCAGATTCCCCGATCTGGCCCAGGAGAAGGTGGTCTTCAAGGATGACGGCCTGGTATATGATCTGCTGCTGATTAATAACAAGTATGTATTCAGGTTCCCGAAATATGACTGGTCAATCGATGACATGTTCCGTGAATCGGCCTGCCTGCAGCTGGCCGGAAAATACTGCGAGATCCAGATTCCTCAATGGCAGATGCATGATGACCGCTTCGTCAGCTACCGTAAGATCTTGGGCCATGCCCTGACCGAACATGAGTTCAACAATCTTGATCCGGAAGTCAAGGATACGGTCTACCGTGAGCTGGGAACCTTTCTCAAGGCCCTGCATGGAATCCCGAAACGTGAGCTGAAGGCTGATGGGATCGAGGACTCCATGACACGGCATGACTACAATGACTGGATGAAGCTCTATGACGATGTCCAACAGGAGCTCTACCGGAACATGACTGCATCGGCACGGGATGCCGTCGATGCGCTCTTCAGAGTTATAATAGCCGATTACTCCTTTGCGGAATTCTCACCAAGGCTGATTCACGGCGATCTCGGTGATTACCACATCCTCTTCGATGCAGGTGAGGGCAAGCTGTCGGGGATTATCGATTTCAGCTCCGCCGGACTTGGTGATCCTGCCACTGATATTGCCTGCCTGCTGCTCCAGTATGGAGAGGCCTTCGTCGGGGCTCTCCAGCCCTACTACCGTAACATCACGAAACTCATCGACAGAGCCCGCTTCATTGCCGGCACCCTGCCGCTGCAGTGGGCGTTAGGCGGGGTTCGTACCGGGGACAACTCATGGTTCCTCGTCCACCTCGGTAAACGCGGCAGTATCTACCCTATCGGCTCTCCCCTCTCCACCGGTTAGTTGGTCAGGCCGGCAATGGCGGCCCCCAGGACCGGAGCATTGTCAATTGAGATGATCTCGTAGTAGCGTCCGCACTCTCTGGTGAGGTAGGCATCAAGATAGAACTCGGTATAGCGCCGCAGGTTGTGAGTCTTGTGGAACGTGGTACCGTCGGCATTGATGCATACCGGATGTAGGGGGTTGTGGCCGATGTCAGCCTTGAGAACAGCGGCTGAGAGGTTGATGGCAGTGAGCTTGCCGGCCCGTTCAATGATGCTGTCCAACAGGATATAGAGGGCGGTGGCATCACCTTCTGTCTCGCAGCAGGCTGCCAGGGTTCCCGTTCTGTCCCCGGGGGCATGGAGGAACTGATCCATAACGATGGTGTCAATTGCGGGAACTGCAGCAAAGCTTTCGGCAAAGCGTGGCGAAAAGAGTCCCGCTTCTACTGCCTTGCCGATCACCATGGCGGCATATGGACCTATGTAGGCCCCGGAAATGAGCTTTTCGAAGCGGTACATCTTAGGAGCCTTAGTTGTGGCGTAGAATTGCCGGTCAAGTTCACTGCCGCTGTAGCGGTAGTTACCCGATTCCACATTCACCAGCATCGAGTGTTCTCGGTCGACACTCCCCAGCTTCCCGATGTTACGAATTTTTTCAAGATAACAGGTATTTGTACCGGTCCCTAGGATGAAGCCGACAAAACCGCTGTAATCCCGCTGTGCCGCAGCTGCACGGGCTGCCAGAAGGGTGGCAACCGTGTCGTTCAGTACAGTAAGATTGCAGATATGTCCGGCTTTCTCTGCACCGAGGGCTTCAAGGAGATTTGCCCCGACTTCCATACCGCACACTTCAGGGGCCTTGATCTCCTTTGAGAAGAAGAGCAGTCTACCGTCACGATTTGCGGTGATTTCCGCGGCATAGGAGAAACAGAAGCCGATACGGTCACTCTCCCCGATCACCGGGGCGACAAATTCAGCCATAGCTTCAAAGAACTCCCCGGCAGAAACCTCTCGTTCAAAACCGGGCATGCTCCGCTTCCTGAAACTCCTGATCTCAGGTTCAAGCCGCTCATTGAAGGAGACTATCCCCACCCGGAAATTGGTGCCGCCGGCATCGATTACCACTACCGGACGGTTGACCGGGATAGCATGCTCCAGGTTGATATAGGTGGGAAGCATGGCCAGGGAGCTCTCATCTTTACCAGCCAGTCCCCGCTCCATCTCGGTGAGAAATGACGCAGTCTCCCGATCCATCTGAATTGCATCGGGATTCAGGCCATGATCAGCTATAAAACCCCAAACGGCATCCTTGTTCTGCAGCTTCATACTCGCTCCTCTCTCTTCCCGGATATGCCTGATCATGCAGTAAATCGGCGTTTTTATCAAGACAGGGCACATTACCGTTTTTCACTTCGCAATGGGACAACTCAGTTAAAATATGCTATGATGCTGCTATGCAGCAGGAAACGATTCTCTGGTATGACCTGGAAACATTTGGAACCAACCCTCAGCATGATCGCGTAGCGCAGTATGCGGCCATACGGACAGACCGCAATCTAAGGGAGATCGGAGAACCGGTGATCCGCTACTGCAGGATCACCGATGATTATCTGCCAGATCCTCAGGCCTGCCTGGTCACCAGAATCACGCCCCAGGATGTCATGGAGAAGGGTTTGCCGGAGTATCGCTTCATTGATGAGATCAACCGGGATATGTCGCATCCGCGTACCTGTGCAGCCGGCTACAACAGCATCAGGTTTGATGATGAGTTCATCAGGAACCTCCTCTACCGCAACTTTTTCGACCCGTACGAGCGCGAATATGCCGGAGGAAACTCACGCTGGGATCTCATTGATGTCGTTAGGGCTGCCCATGATCTACGTCCCGAAGGAATTAGCTGGCCGCGCAACGATGAGGGCAGACCCTCATTCAGGCTGGAGGATCTGACTCGGGCAAATGGCATTGCCCATGAAGATGCACATGATGCCCTAGCAGACGTCCGGGCAACCATCGCTGTGGCCCGGCTGCTGTGGGAGAAAAAGCCTGATCTCTATGGGTATGCCTATGAAATCAGGCAGAAGAACACCCTGCGCAACAGAATCGATATCTTCCACCTCAAACCGATACTGCACACCTCTTCGATCTACACCACCGAATATGGCTGCACAGCCGTAATTCTTCCCATTATCGTCGACCCCGACAACAGCAATGCCATCATCGGCTATGATCTCTCCCGAGACCCGGAACCCCTGCTCGGCGCAGCCCCTGAGCAGCTCTTCACTCCTGAGGTCCCCCTGAGCAGGATAGCCCTGAACAGGGCACCGTTCATCGCTCCCATTGGGACTCTGACCGAAGAGGCGGCTGAACGTCTCCATATTGATATGCCGACATGCCGGGAACACTACAAGCGCATCACTGACCGTAAGGACATCTCCAGGAAACTGCGGTTTGCCCTTGAGGAACGCAGTTCACCTGCACCCCAGCAGTTCAATGACCCGGATTTCCAGATCTACAGCGGGGGATTCTTTACCGATAATGACAGGGATCGCTTCCAGATTATCAGGAACACTCCTCCCGGAGAGCTCCTTGACCTTCATCTGCACTTTGATGATCCGAGAATTCCAGAGATGCTCTGGCGCTACACCGCCCGCAACTTTCCCGAGGTGTTGGATGAGCAGCAACGGGAGCGCTGGATCAGCTTTGCCGCCGGCAGAGTGCTCTTTCCTCCGGGCAACAGCGTGGTTAACCTGGAGTTTTTCAGAAGAAAGATCCGTGAACGCATCATAAGCAACGAGACAAGTGCTGCCGACAAGGCACTGCTGCGCAGGCTGGCCGACTACGGCAATGCCCTCGAACAGCGGTTGTTCAGCAGCAGGCCGGCAACTAAGCGATAACCCCGAGCTCCCGCCCCACGCTAACAAATGCCGAGATGGCGGCATCCAGCTCCTCCCGGGTATGGGCAGCCGATAGCTGGGTCCTGATACGGGCCTTCCCCCGCGGGACTACCGGGTAGGAGAAGCCGATGACATAGATACCCTCAGCAAGCAGGCGATCGGCCATCTCGACGGCAAGCTTCTCCTCATAGAGCATGACCGGAACGATGGCTGTATTTCCCGGGATAATGTCAAAACCGGCTCTCTCCATCTCACCTCTGAAGTAGGCTGCCGAATCAATGAGCCGGTCACGCAGGTGCGTTGAGGCTGAGAGCATCTCCAGCACTTTCAGCGTGCCCCCTGCGACTGCCGGGGCAAGGGTATTGGAGAAGAGATAGGGACGGGATCGTTGGCGGAGCATCTCTATGATCTCCCTGCGACCGGAGGTACAGCCGCCGCTGGCTCCACCGAGAGCCTTCCCGAAGGTGGTGGTGATGATATCGATGCGCCCGGTGGTGCCCGTCAGCTCCGGAGTCCCCCTTCCATGTGCTCCGATGTAGCCGGTTGCATGGGAATCATCAACCATGACCAGGGCATCATAGGCCTCTGCAAGGTCGCATATGGCATCGAGCCTGGCAATATCTCCATCCATGGAGAAGACTCCGTCGGTGCAGATCAGACGGTATCTGGCCCCGGAGGCCTCCTGCAGGCACCGTTCCAGATCTTCCATGTTGCTGTGGGCATATCGATACCGTGCTGCCTTGCAGAGCCGTACCCCGTCTATGATGGAGGCATGGTTCAGGGCATCTGAGATGATGGCGTCCTCTGAAGAGAGCAGCGGCTCGAAGACCCCGCCGTTGGCATCGAAGCAGGCAGCATAGAGCAGGGTATCCTCTGTGCCGAGGAACGAGGATACCGCTGCCTCCAACGCTTTGTGAAGCTGCTGGGTACCGCAGATGAACCGTACCGAGGAGAGTCCGTACCCCCACTCTCTCATCGCCTCAGCTGCCGCCTCAATCACCTCCGGGTCTGATGCCAGTCCGAGATAGTTGTTCGCACAGAAGTTCAGCACCTGCCCAGCTTTCCGGTCTGCTACTGAGATTCTTCCCCCCTGCGGGGAGGTTATGATCCGTTCAGCCTTATAGAGTCCATCCTCCCTCAGCATTTCCAGGGTTTCCTGCAAATCAACCTGCATTGTGGTGTACATTCTGCTCCTCCTCTCTGCCGCTCCGGATCTTCTCCAGCATATCGGCAGTCATGGTCTCCAGGGTGTATTCGGGATTCCAGCCCCACTCGACACGGGCGGCATAGTCCTCCAGGATATTCGGCCAGGAGTCGGCGATAGCCTGCTTCACCGGATCTATACGGTAATAGATGGAAAAATCGGGGATATGCTTGCGGATATAGGCTGCCTGCTCTTCCGGGCAGAAGCTCATCGCCCCCACATTGAAGGCATTGCGGTGCCTCAGCCGGGCCGGATCGGCCTCCATGATCTGTACGGCAGCCTTGACGGCATCCGGCATATACATCATATCGAGATAGGTATTTCCCGCAAGGGGGCATTCATAACTGCCTTGCGCAACGGCCGCATAGTATATCTCCACGGCATAATCCGTGGTTCCACCGCCCGGAGGGGTCATGCTGGAGATGATACCCGGATAGCGGACTCCTCGGGTATCGACATCGTAGCGGTGGTGATAGTAATCGCAGAGCAGTTCCCCGGCTACCTTGGTGATTCCGTACATTGAAGTCGGTCGCTGCAGGGTGTCCTGCGGCGTGTAGTCACGGGGTGTGGTTGGCCCGAATGCACCTATGGAGGATGGCGTGAAGAAAGAGCAGCCTTCGCTGCGGGCAATCTCAAGGGTCGTGATCAGACCATTCATATTGATGTCCCAGGCTTTCCGGGGATCCTGTTCACTGGTTGCCGAGAGCAGTGCCGCCAGATGGTAGATCGTATCAATGCGGTGTTTCTGCACAATCCGGGTGATCGTCTCCCCGTCCCGACAGTCAACCGTGTAGAACGGTCCTGCATCCAACAGCTGCGGATTCCCCTCCCTGCGGATATCAGTCAGGACAACGGCATCAGGGCCGTATCGTTTTCGCAGCTCAAGGGTTATTTCAGATCCCAGCTGACCGAGAGCTCCGGTTATGAGGATTCGCTTCACTGCACACTCCCTCTCTCGCCCGGAGCAGGTCTTTCATGTACATTATCGTGCAGAAAGCCCGTCCGGTTGTTTACTATATCAAATATTTAGTTCATTATAATAAACATACAGGCCGTTGTCAAATAGCGCAGGATGCATGCAGGCAGCTTTATGTAAAAAGTATCGGAGGCCCTGACTGCAGTTCAGCAAAGAAGCATTATCGGTTATACTGTCTGAAAATCAGCGGCATCACGAAGGAGTGCACAGTATGGAACACCCACCAATGATCGGAAAGAATATCCAGAAGGTGCGTACCGGCCAGAACCTTACTCTTAACGTTCTCTCTGAACGCAGCGGGGTCTCAAAAGCCATGCTGAGTCAGATTGAGGCCAACAAAGTGAATCCCACCATAGCCACCGTCTGGAAAATTGCCCAGGGGCTCGGAGTTGAAATCCATGCCCTGCTGGAGGGCACCGGAGGTCCCAAGCGCAAGTTTCATGTCAATCGTTACGAGAATATCACCACCCTTGATACCGATGAGGAGGGAGTACTGATCCATGTGCTCTCCCCGCTCAGTATGGTTGAGGATCTTGAACTTTACATGATGACGTTCGACAGCGGCGCCAGGCTTGATTCTGAAGCGCATTTTCCCAACTCCGAAGAGTTCCTTACGGTGATCAGGGGCCATATCGAAGTCAAGGCCGGCAATAACCGCTCGGAGCTGAAGAGGGGTGATTTCATTGCCTACCACTGCGATGTCGAACACTCCATCTGCAATCTCGGCAAGGGGGAAGCAGTGGTCCATCTGGTGGTACGCTACAACAACTCTCCCGGCGTAGGAATATAGGGACAACCACCCTGCCCTATATGTCAATTCCGGTGAACTGGCTGTTGTAGAGATCGGCATAGAACCCATCCCGCGCAAGCAGATCATCATGGGTGCCCTGTTCAACAATCCGGCCCTTGTCCATGACCAGGATGATATCGGCCTGCCTGATTGTAGATAGACGGTGGGCAATAATGAAGTTTGTCCGCCCCCTGATCAGGGCTGCCATGGCATGCTGAATGATCAGCTCGGTTCGCGTATCAACACTGCTGGTGGCCTCATCCAGGATCAGAATTGCCGGATCGGC
This sequence comes from uncultured Spirochaetales bacterium, assembly GCA_964605195.1. Classification (GTDB taxonomy): domain Bacteria; phylum Spirochaetota; class Spirochaetia; order JABMQR01; family JABMQR01; genus CAZSBC01. The sequence goes on from CAZSBC010000001.1 coordinate 54,867, forward strand.
AAGAAATGCCCGTGCGATGGTAAGCAGCTGCCTCTGACCCTGCGAAATATTTGAAGCATCCTCATTGAGGACCGTATCATACCCGTCGGGAAGCGTACGAATGAAATGATCGGCATGCGCGGCCCTGGCAACAGCAACCACCTCCTCATTGGTTGCCGATTCCCTGCCATAGGCAATATTTTCCCGGATTGTTCCCTTGAACAGCCAGGCATCCTGGAGCACCATGCCGAAGGTATCTCGGAGATTGCTGCGGGAAAGCTCCCTGATATCGTACCCGTCAACCATGATAGCGCCCTCCTGGATATCATAGAAGCGCATCAGGAGGTTGACGATGGTAGTCTTCCCGGCTCCGGTGGGACCGACTATCGCCGCCGACTGTCCCGGTGCTATCCGTATATTCATATCCCGGATCAGCGGTACGCCGGCAAGATAGCTGAATGAGACATTCCGGAACTCCACCACTCCAGCTACCGATTCAAGTTGATGCTGGGGGGTATCTTGCGGCTGCTCCTCCTCTGAGAGTATCTCGAAGACCCGTTCCGCTGCCGCAATGGTCGATTGCATCAGATTGACGATACCGGCAGCCTGCTGGATCGGCCGGGAAAACTGGCGGGAGTACTGAATGAATGCCTGGATATCACCGATGAGCATGATCTGCCGCATGACGAAGATGCCACCGACCACACTGATGATCACATAGGCCAGACTGTTTATTGCATGCATGACGGGCATGACTATTCCTGATATGAACTGTGCTTTCCAGGCGGCAGAATAGAGGGCTTCGTTTTTCTCCTCAAAGGCCTGCAGGGCAATGGGGACAAAGTTGAAAGCCTTTACCTCCCTGTGTCCGGTGTACATCTCCTCTATATGGCCATTGAGTTCTCCGAGGATATGCTGCTGTTCGGTAAAAAACTTCTGGGAACGCTTGGCAATGGCCCGGATGGCATTGATACTGAGCGGGAGCGTGAACAGGGTGAGAAGGGTAAGGAGGGGGCTGATAGTCAGCATCATCACCACTATGCCAAGCAGTGAGACGGCAGAAGTGATCATTTGGGTTAGGCTCTGCTGCATCGTTGTGCTGATCAGGTCGATATCATTGGTAAAACGGCTGAGAATATCACCATGGCTCCGGCTGTCCAGGAACTGCAGCGGTAGGCGCGTCAGTTTCTCCTTCACCTCCCGACGCAGTCTGTAGACGGTTTCCTGGGCAACACCAGCCATTATGTACTGTACAAGAAAGGTAAAGAGTGAACTGAACAGATAGAGGATACCAAGCAGTACCAGCAGTCGTGCTATGGCTTCGAAGTCGATTGCCGCACCTTCTGCACCCTGCAGCATAGCCATGGCGCCGCTGAAGAGTATGGTGATGGTATTGCCTACAACCTTGGGGCTCAAGATAGCGAAAACCGTACTTGCGATTGCCAGTATCAGCACGCCAAAGAGTCTCCTGCGGACCGGGGCAAGATAGGAGAAGAGCTTCCTGACCGTTCCCCTGACATCCCTGGCCTTCTCCGGCTTCATGGTCATGGCCATGCGCATTCCACCCTTTCCACCCCGTATCCCGCGCATCTGATCCTGACGGCGTCCCATACCATTGCTCATGAGATTCCCTCCACTGCCAGCTGCGACTCGGCTATCTCCCGGTAGATGGGTGAGATCTCCAGCAGTTCGCTGTGGGTTCCCTGACTCTCAATGCGCCCGTCATCGAGGACAATGATGGTATCGGCCTGCATCACCGTGCTTACACGCTGGGAGACAACGATCACAGCAGCGTCTCCGCTCTTCTGCCTGATTCCCTGCCACAGGCGAGCTTCCGTCGCATAGTCCAACGCTGAAAAGCAGTCATCTAAGAGGTATATCTCCCGGCTGCTGTGCCAGGCTCTGGCTATTGCAAGTCGCTGTTTCTGCCCGCCAGAGACATTCGTCCCTCCCTGGGAGATCGTGGCAGCATACCCATCCGGCATCTCCTCAATAAAGCCTGCAGCCTGCGCTGTTTCTGCGGCACTCCTGATCCGAACGTCATCTGTATCTGGGGTCCCGAAGGCAATATTGTCCCGAACAGATCCGGAAAAAAGCATGGAATTCTGTGAAACGAGGCCTATCCTGGCCCGCAATTCCTCCTGGGGGCAGCTTCTGACATCCAAACCGTTGACCAGAACCGCTCCCTCTCCGGCATCATAGAAGCGGGGAATGAGGTTGATGATGGTACTCTTTCCCGATCCGGTGCCGCCGATAATGGCAGTTACCTTCCGTTTCGCTGCTGTAAAGCTGATGCCGCACAGCGCAGGTTCCTCCGCCCCATGGTAGCTGAAGGAGACATCACGAAACTCCACGGCAGCTGCGGAACCAACCATGACGGCAGGCTTTTCTGGATCCCTGATATCTGGCTCCCTGTCGAGAAGCTCCTGTATGCGCCCGGCTGAGACCGCAGCCCGTGGGATCATGACGAACATCATGGTCATCATGATCAGGGCGAACATGATACGCATGACATACTGGATGAACGCCATGAGAGCGCCAACCTGCATGGCCCCGGCCTCTATGCGCAGACTGCCGAAGTAGATGATGGCAATGGTAGTGAAGTTGAACAGCAGCATCATGGCCGGCATCATGACGGCCATCAGCCGGTTGACCTTGACCGATACCTCCATTAGGTCCCTGTTGGCCCGTTCAAACCGTCGCTGTTCATGCCCAGTCCTGTTGAAAGCCCTGATCACACGTACTCCGATCAGGCTTTCCCGCAGCACCATGTTCAGCCGGTCAAGTCGCTGCTGATTGCTCTTGAACAGCGGGAGACCCCGCAGGGCAATCAGGGCTACAACAAGGATGACCACCGGGATTACCACGAATAGGACCACCGACAATGGTTGATCCTTGGATACCGCCATGATGATACCACCGATGGCCATCATGGGGGCGTAGAGCATCATACGCAGCATGGTTGTCACAGCCTGCTGCACCTGGGTTATGTCATTCGTTGTCCTTGTGATCATCGAGGCTGTCCCGATCTCATCAAACTCATGGAGAGAGAATGACTCCACCCGGTGGAATACCTTTCGGCGAACATCGCGGCTGAAAGCCGCTGCTGTTCTCCCGGAGAGGTAGCTGGCTGCAACGGCAAAGAGCGAGCCGCCAAGAGTAATAGCCAGCATCACTATTCCCCGTTGCAGAATATAGGGGATATCACCTGTTATGATGCCGATGTCGACTATATCTGACATCAGCGTGGGAAGCAGAAGTTCTGCTATTGCTCGGCCAAACATACACAGGGAGATAAGCAGGATGAACGGTGTAAAGGGGGCGAGATTTCGAAACAGTCTGAACATGATGGCCCTCCCCGCTTCTGGTCCCTGCCGGTGCACGCTTATCACGACAGGAATCTGTTACCAGATACATGATACCATCAAACGCCTGTTTTGACGACAACCGAACTGCTGCACCAAAATACGGGAAACATCTTGACTCGTCCCTGGCAGATCTATACATTTAAGTATACTGAAAGGTTAAGTTTACTTGATTTTCATACAATCAGTAATAGCATGCAATTGAATCGTGGATAAGGATACTATGGAAAACGACACATTCTCAGCCCTCCTGAAAAATTTCATTGACACAATCATCCACAGAAGCATGGGTAACCTCTACCTGTACAGTAAAATGCACCATATATCTATCAGCCAGTTCATAGTTCTCAACCGTCTCTGCAAAGGCGGACCTGCTTCGGTAGGCATACTGAGTCAGACCCTTGGGATAAGCAACTCGGCAGTCAGCCAGCTGCTGGATAAATTGGTGCAGAAGGATCTCATTGCAAGATGGGAAAACCCGGAGGACCGCCGGATACGATATCACTCGATCAGCGCAGAGGGGAGAGCACTGGTTGAAGCTTCTCGGGTTGCCCGACATGCCTGGATTGAAGAGATATATAAAGAGCTGCCAGCAGGGCAGAGAAAGCTCATTGCCGCTGCCCTGGAAATTCTCCTTGATGAAATCGAAACAGTACAGCCGATTCCGGATTGCAGGCCAAAGAGAGAAGGAACTACTCCATGCTGAAGCTGGCCCGCTACTATCGCCCCTACCTTGCCGCTATTCTACTCTCTGTAGCCCTGCTCTTTGTGCAGGTCAACATGGATCTGACCCTCCCCGACTATTTCTCCAACATCGTGAATGTCGGTCTCCAGCAGAGCGGCATAGAATCTGTAATCCCCCTGAAGCTCTGGGAGAAGACCTATACCCGGCTGACAGTACTGCTGCGTGCTGAATCAAGGGAAAAACTCTCCAGAATCTATCAGGTATCCGAATCAGATAAGGGCATCTATGCCGCAACCGATGAAGCAGCCGGGCAGGCACGCCTTGATGATCAATTCATTTCCGATATGGCAATCGGGCTTATGCTGATCTCCTACCTTGAAACGATAGCAGCCGGTGGAGAGTTACCGGAAAACCTGCCGCTCCCACCGGAGATCGGTTCGCTGTTGGATAGCTCAGGGGGCGACCTGTTCTCGGCAATGCAGCAGATACCGGAAAGTCAGCGTGATCTGATTGTCAGCCAGATCAGGACCTCCGTTGCCGAACAGCAGGACGCATCCCTCATCGAGCAGATGGGCATCCAGGCAGTGCGGAGTGAGTATGCTGCCCAGGGAATCAGCATTGAACAGCTGCAGAGCACCTATATTCTCAAAACAGGCGGCCTGATGCTGCTGATAACCCTGATTTCTGCACTTTGTACGATAAGTGTGGGTTTCCTGGCAGCCAGGATATCAGCCGGAGTGGCAAGGAATCTCCGTTTCGATACCTTCAGCAGGATTGAGGGATTTTCCAATGCAGAGTTTGATCACTTCTCGACCGCTTCCCTGATTACGCGAAACACCAATGACATCACGCAGATACAGACAGTCACATTCATGCTGGTGCGAATGGTATTCATGGCTCCCATCATGGGCATCGGTGGGTTCCTTCGGGCCATGAGCAAGGCCCCATCGATGGGCTGGATAATCGGTGTGAACGTACTGGTGCTGACGGGAATCATGAGCGTTGTGATGGCTGTTGCCCTGCCGAAGTTCAAGGCTATCCAGGGGCTAGTGGATAAAGTCAACAAGGTGGCAAGGGAGCAGCTCTCAGGGCTGCTTGTTGTGAGAGCCTTCAATAGGCAGCAGTTTGAAAAGGAGCGTTTTGAAAAGGCGAACAGGGAGCTCACCTCGACAAATCTATTCGTTAACAGGGTCATGGTCCTTCTGATGCCGTTAGTGATGCTCATCATGAATCTGCTATCTGTAACCATTATCTGGGTAGGGGCAAACAGAATAGCGGCTTCCCAGATGCAGATAGGTGATATGATGGCATTCCTCCAGTACGCCATGCAGATTCTGATGTCATTTCTTATGCTTACCATGGCATTCATCTTTATTCCCCGTGCTTCCGTTTCAGCCGAGAGGATCAATGAGGTGCTCAGGACTGACAGCAGTATTCTCTCCCCCAGCAAGCCGGTTGCTGTTGAGAAGCGATTGGATGGTTCTGTTGAGTTCAGGAATGTCAGCTTCTCCTATCCCGGAGCCGGGGAGACAGCCCTGCATGATATCAGCTTCACAGCCCGGCCCGGGGAGACAACAGCCATTATCGGATCGACAGGCAGCGGGAAATCAAGTCTGGTTAACCTGATACCCCGATTCTATGATATCCAGGAGGGTGAAATCCTCCTCGGGGGTATCCCCATACGGGAGATGAATCTCAATGATCTCAGGTCAGCAATAGGGTATGTTCCCCAGAAAAACGTCCTCTTTTCCGGTACGATTGCAAGCAACCTGACATACGGAGAGAGTGAGTGCTCCCATGCTGCCATGCTGAGAGCGGCCACTACCGCGCAGGCCATGGAATTCATCACGACAAAGGAGGAGCAGTTTAGCGCTCCGATAAGCCAAGGGGGAGCCAATGTATCCGGGGGGCAGAAGCAGCGCCTCTCCATTGCCCGGGCCCTGACGCGCGAGTATCCCGTCCTGATATTCGATGACAGCTTCTCAGCCCTTGATTTCAGAACCTCCAGCGCGCTTCGCAGGGAGCTGTCCAGGGAGCACAGGAACTCCACCCGCATCATCGTAGCTCAACGGGTCTCCTCTGTCATTCATGCCGAACAGATACTGGTCCTGATTGAGGGAGAGCTGGCGGGTGCGGGAACCCACAGCGAACTGATGGAGAGCTGTGAACCATATCGGGAAATCGTTCTTTCCCAGTTATCAATTGAGGAAGTGCAGGCATGAGTGATGCAGCAGAGATCAGGAAGGCTGGACTTAAGGATACAGGAAAGGCAGGCGGTCACGGACCGGGGGGCGGACGCGGCCCTCACGGTATGATGAAGGGTGAGACAGCTAAGGACTTCAGCAGGAGCATGAAACGGCTGCTTCACTATATGCGGCAATATCGGCTGACCATAGCCGCAGTCTTCGTGTTCGCGTCGTTCTCAACGGCATTCATGATCCTTGGCCCCAAGATCATGGGTCGTGCTACCACCAAGCTCTTTGAAGC
>CAZSBC010000002.1:0-3439 GCA_964605195.1 uncultured Spirochaetales bacterium
GTCGGTTGTGAAACATATCTCAAATGATATTGCTGTCATGTATCTTGGCCATTGTGTGGAATGGGCTCCAAAACATGAACTGTTCAGGAACCCCCTTCACCCATACAGTAAAGCGCTGCTTTCAGCCATACCTGTCCCCAATCCTGCAATGCGCAGTAAAACAATGGATGTTATCAAGGGTGAACTTTCCAGTCCTATCAATCCGAGACCGGGATGCCGGTTTTCCCCCCGATGCCCGTATGTCTCAGAAAAGTGTCTAGGAGAGGATATTGAATTGAAACATCTCGGTGGAGATCATTGGGTTGCCTGTACGCTTTTCTGAGTCATGAAACAATCAATCAACAGCAGGTTCTTTCTGAATGAGAGCATTAGTATATGTCTTTCCGTACAGGCGCAATCAGATCAATAAGGGTTGGAAATGGTTCATGTAACATGGGGTACACAATTTTCACATCTCGAACTGTATGCAGACCTCCCTCTGCTCTATTGCGTCAAACGTATCTCTCGCAACGCAGCCCTCGAAAGTGTCAGTACTGAAGTGAGAGAGCGGTTGCTCTCTGTCAATCCTGGTTTCGGGACAATCCCGGGTAGCACGGTTGCTGTGGCTGTTGCTTCCCGCGGGACGCATGATCTTCCGGTAATTGTTGATGAAGTTATCGGTTATCTGAAGAAAATCGGCCTACGTCCCTTCATCTTCCCTGCCATGGGTTCACATGGCGGCGGTACTGCAGAAGGGCAGCGGGAGGTGATTCGGAAATTACTGCAACGATGCACCCATCAGGATGTGCCCATTGTCTCTTCAATGGATGTTGTATCGCTGGGTTCCATCAGGCTTGATGGAAGTGAAGGCCCGGAGATCTGGTTTTCACAGGATGCTCTGAAAGCTGATCATATCGTTGTAATCAACCGGGTGAAACCCCATACGCTGTTTCACAGTTCGGTTGAATCAGGATTGTGCAAGATTCTTGCCGTTGGCTGCGGAAAACGAGAGGGAGCGGCGAATATGCACAGGTATGACCTTTCCAGAACAGTGATACCTGCCGCTGAGCTCATCCTGAAGAGAGCCCCTGTGCTTTTTGGAGTATCGGTGACAGAGACTGCCGATGGAAGAACCCATACCTTAGAGGTCGTTAAGCCGGAGCGGTTTGTAAGTTCCGACCGGGATATGCTGGCTGTTGCCAGGGCACTCCTGCCGGTAATTCCGACAGATACGCTGGATTTTCTGCTCGTTGATGAAATCGGTAAGAATATTTCCGGTCCAGGAATGGATACGAATGTAATCGGTTTCTGGAGGCGGGATGGGGGACCAAGAGATCCGAACTATCGCTTTCTTGGGGTACGTGATATAGCAGAATCCTCTTTGGGTAATGCCACGGGAATCGGGATGGCAGATTTTACCACCCGCAGGGCCTGGAAAAGGATAGATTGGGAGAGTACCTACTTGAACGCATTGACCGCTGGCACTCCCCGTAATGGCTGTTGCCCGATAATCACCAGAGATGACCGGCATATGATATCGCTTGTGCTGTCGCTCCTGCCTCCCAACAGGGTGCCGAGAATAGCACATATCCGAAATACCCTTGATCTTGATGTGATCCATGTCAGTCGCCCAGTTGCAGACGATATCAATGTCAATCCGGATTTCTCAGTATCGCACACACCGCGTACCTGGAGCTTTGGGGATAACGGCACTCTGGTTGGGTTCCAGCCAGGAGAGGGGTGAATGTTCACGGGGTATCCGCCGGACCCCAATCTAGAAAGGATGGAAGTGACTATGAAGGACATGAAAGAGATCAGATGGCATGGCCGCGGGGGTCAGGGAACGAAGACGGCCGCCCTGCTGCTAGCCGAAGCAGCTTTTACCATCGGGATGTACGCCCAGGGGTTTCCGGAGTACGGTCCTGAGCGTATGGGGGCACCGATAACAGCCTATAACCGGATTGCATCGTATCCGATTACTGTGCACTCGAATATCTATGAACCGGATAGCGTTGTCATTGTGGATGAGACGCTGATTGAATCGGTCGATGTCCTGCGGGGACTGAAACAGAATGGGGTTGTGCTTGTCAACAGTTCCCGTGATGACCGGGCAATCCGCAGAGCCCTTGGAGACTACCGGGGCAAATTGTACATCATCAATGCCAGAGTGATAAGTGAAGAGACTATTGGAAGCTATTTCCCGAATATTCCCATGTTGAGTGCTGTTGTCAAATGCAATGCGATCATGACTGATTCGGAGTTGACGGCATGTATGGCTGATTCCCTGAGAAAGAAGTTTTCCACCAAACCCCAGGTTGTTCAGGGGAACCTGGAAGCTGTCAAGCGGACACTGGAGGAGTTGATATTATGAATGATCTTCTGAACGAAAAGCTTCCAGACCCCTCAATGGGCTGGAAGGACGTATCCCCGGGAGGGACAATAACCGGGGGAGCTACCGCAGTCAGGTTCAAGACGGGGGATTGGAGAGTCGATCGCCCTTCGTGGGATAGTGATGCATGCCGGCAGTGCCTGATGTGTGTGCCGGTCTGCCCGGACAGCTCCATTTCGGTGCAAGGCGGTGTTAGAAATGATTTCAACTACTACCACTGCAAAGGCTGTGGCATATGTGCCGAGGTGTGTCCTTTTCAAGCCATAGCCATGATCAAGGAGCGTTGAACAATGATCAGTAAAAGCAGCATGTCCGGCAACGAAGCGGTTGCCTTTGCCATGAAACAGATCAATCCTGATGTAGTTCCGGCCTTTCCAATTACCCCGTCAACAGAGATCCCGATGATGTTCTCTTCCTATGTGGCAGACGGGTTGGTTGACACGGAATTCATACCAGTAGAATCGGAGCACAGTGCCATGAGTGCCTGCATCGGCAGCGAGGCAGCCGGGGCAAGGACCATGTCGGCAACATCAGCCAATGGACTCGCCCTGATGTGGGAGATGCTCTATATTGCATCTTCCTTTCGACTCCCGATCACTCTCTGCTGCGTAAACAGAGCTCTTTCTGGTCCCATCAACATCAACAATGACCATGGAGATTCCATGGGAGCCCGTGATGCCGGCTGGATACAGCTCTACAGTGAGAATAACCAGGAGGCATATGACAATATTATTCAAGCCATTCGTATCGGGGAGCATCCCGATGTAAGGCTACCGGTTATGGTCTGTCAGGACGGCTTTATCACCAGTCATTCTGTTGAGAATATTGAGCTCAACGATGATGAAGCAGTACGCCGTTTCACAGGGAGGTATAATCCGGAATACTCTCTTCTTGGGAAAATTCCTGTTGCCATGGGACCCTATGAGTCAGCTGAATACTATATTGAGCATAAACGCCAGCAGGCCGAGGGGATAACCCAGGCGTTACGGGTAGTCAGGGAGATAGCAACAGAGTATCAACAGATCTCCGGGCGCTTCTATGAGGCAATTGAAGCCTTCGAGATGGATGATG
>CAZSBC010000002.1:3449-60269 GCA_964605195.1 uncultured Spirochaetales bacterium
GTATGCAATCATTGTTATCGGTTCAACGGCAGGAACGGCAAAAGCTGCGGTGAACGAGATGCGTGCTGAAGGGTATAAAGTCGGGCTCATAAAGATCCGTCTATATCGGCCTTTCCCTGAAGCAGATGTGGTTCGGGCCCTTACTGGAGTCAAGGGTGTCGCCGTAATGGACAAGTCAGAAGGGTTTTCAGCAAACGGCGGTCCATTGTTCGCCGATGTTTCTACAGCGCTCTATCGCCACAGAGCAACCTGTCAGGCGATTGATTTTGTTTACGGGCTTGGTGGGAGAGATGTGAAGGTTGAAGACATCAAACACGTCTACCGGGAAATAATCCGCGAAACGGAATCCGGAGTGGAAGAGTGCGAAGGATTACCCTATCGATATCTGGGAGTGAGAGCATGAAAATAGATTTCAAGGAGTATCTTGGACGTGAGGAGCGGTTTTCAGGTGGGCATAGGATGTGTGCTGGTTGCGGTGCCCCGGTTGTTGTTAGGGCAGTGATGCGAGCGCTGAATCCCGGGGAACGGGCTGTGGTCGGTTGTGCTACCGGATGTCTTGAAGTCTCTTCGTTCACCTATCCATATTCAGCCTGGACTGATTCGTTCATTCACAGTGCATTTGAGAATGCAGCGGCAACGATAAGCGGGGCTGAGGGAGCCTATCGGGCACTCGTGAGACGGGGGAAGCAGAAGGACCCTAGAAAATTCATCACCTTTGGGGGCGATGGGGGCTCCTACGATATCGGCTTCCAGAGTCTCAGCGGGGCTATGGAGCGTGGACACGATATGGTGTATGTCTGCTATGACAATGGTGCCTACATGAACACCGGAATTCAGCGCTCTTCGGGAACTCCTCTCTATGCCGATACGACTACTAGTCCGGCTGGGCAGCATATTCCAGGGAAAAGTCAGAATCGAAAGGATCTGACAAAGATTATGGCTGCCCATAACATTTCCTATGTCGGACAGACAGCACCCACATCAAATTTCAAGGATTTACATGAGAAATCATACCGAGCAATTTATACCAGCGGATCGGCTTTCATCAATGTCTTCGCACCGTGCCCGAGAGGGTGGCGCTATGATGGGAAGGATTTGATGAAAATCTGCAAGCTGGCAACTGATACATGTGTATGGCCTCTATACGAAGTAGTGGAGGGGCAATGGAAGCTTTCTTATGAACCCAGGAAAAAGCTGCCTGTTGAAGACTACCTGCGAAGCCAGGGAAGATTCAAACACCTGTTCAAGGTCGGAAATGAAGAGCTTATTGCCCAGATTCAGAGAACTGTTGATATTGAATGGGAACGATTGAAGGCTCTGTGCACGTAGAGATATCAGGTGAAGCAGGTATATGGGGTGAACTTTGCCAGGCAAAATCCCGTGAAAACCATTCAGTGGACTTGTATGTTACGGGTATTAGGATAGGGCATTAATCTGATTTTCCCGACTGTTAGCTGTACCAGAGCAATCAGTTGAAAATTTTCTGTAGCTCCATGTACCTCGGTAAGTGCTTGCCCCGGTACAACCCGGATTCGTATGCATCCGGAAGGTAACGATCTTTGGTTCTTTCCCTGACAACCTGCATGGCCTCCTCAGGGTCAGAGTAGCTATTGACAGCCAGAGCGGCAAGCATTGCCGCCCCACTTAGCGTCGTCTCCCGGCAGGCGGGAACCACTATCTCAGCATCCATGATGCTGCTTTTGATCTGCATCCATATATGGTTGCGGGTACCCCCGCCGGCAGAGATGATTTTTGTATACCCTGTTCCGGTAGCCGCTTCTGCCCGCTGCCTGATCACCTCTATCTCGTAGGCAGTTCCCTCCAGGACCGCCTTGGCAATATCGGCTTTCGTATGCTGACCGGTCAGTCCGAGGAAACCGCCGGTAACGGCAGCATTTCCTGTTGTGCCGCTTCTTCCGTTGAGATAGGGGAAGTAGAGGATCGATGTGGGGCCGGTACTGGCCGCTGCCAGCAACTCCATGAAATGCTCATACGAGTGGTTGGGGAGCAGCAAATCCATGGTCCATTCCACCGAACCGCCAGAGGCCGAGCAACCGCTCATCCAGTAGAGCGTATCAGGCAGCACATGCAGCCCGTAGGAGATTCCGGAGTGGAAGTGCCCTGTATGCAATTTTGCAGGCATACCCCCTGAGTCCTTAGAGAGAATACCGGTAAGTGCCTCGGCAGTCCCTATCGAGCTGAAGATTGTTCCCGGACGGGCAGCACCGGCACCAAGAGACCCGCAAACATGGTCATGTCCGCAGGGAACTACTGGGATCCCCTCCGGGAGCCCGGATGCTGCAGCGACCCTGTGACTGAGCGGTCCTGCCGGGGTACCTGCCTGCAGCAACTCGGGGAAGAGCTCGGCAGAGAGACCAATCCCCTTGAGCCACTCCCCGTCCCATGCCTTGTCCGGAAGGGAGAGGGCGTAGGTGCGGGTAGCCAGTGAATAGTCGGTTGCCATGACACCGGTCATGCAGTAGATGATGTAGTCGGCGGATGAAAGCCACCTGCTGCCGGGCTGTATCAGGGAGGGGTTGGATTCCTGCAGGTGCAGCAGCTTTGAGACAGCGGTCTTGTAGGAAGGACGCACGCCTCTTGTTCTGAAGAAGCCGGCTGTATGGAACCGTTCTGTCAGGGAAGCACTGATCTGAGCGGAACGCCTGTCAAACCAGGGAATCAGAGATGTAGCCTCCTCTCCATGAGCGCTGAGCAGCAATCCCGTCTCTGCCATGCTGGAAACTCCGATTGCCAGCAGATCTCCTCCCTTAGTGCAATTTGAAAGGCTTTGCAGCTGTCTGTAGAGCCGCTTCTGCAGCTCTGCCGGGTTATAACCTGCCGGGTTGCGGGGCATGGCACCGGATTCCATCTGCAGCATCTGCAGATCAGCAGTAAAGAGGGCGCTCTTGAGATGGGTTGTCCCGATGTCGATAGCGATGAGTAACTCGTTCATGAGCTCAGTGTACCGAAAAAGCTGGGCATCTTCCATTGGACAACAGGGAGAAATGGCGGTAAGGTAGTAGAAAGCACATACAGAGGGAGGCATACAATGGTAAAATTTGGCATGGTGGGCGGGGGCCCCGGGGCGTTTATTGGTGATGTACACAGGAAAGCCCTCTTCATGGATCATGATAGTGAACTGGTGGCGGGGGCGTTTTCCAGGGATTACCGCAAGTCACTGGAAACCGGCCGGGCCCTGGGACTCGATGAGAAACGCATATATTCCTCGTATCAGGAAATGGCTGCGGCTGAAGCGGAAAGAGCGGACGGCATAGATGTTGTCTCCATCGTTACCCCGAACAATCTCCACTATGACATTGCCAGAGCATTTCTGGAGCAGGGTATCCATGTTGTCTGTGACAAACCGGTTACCGTCACCGCTGCCGAGGCAATTGAACTGAAGCGAATTGCAGCGGAGAGAAAGCTGCTGTTCTGCGTCACCTACACCTATTCAGGATATGCCATCCTCTCACAGGCCAAGGCAATGATTGCCGATGGGCGTATCGGGAAGATCCGTGTTGTACAGGCAGAGTTCCCGGAAGGCTGGCTTGCCAGGAGCGTCGAGAACCAGGGGGACAAACAGGCTTCCTGGCGTAACGATCCTTCGCAGAGCGGGGCATCAAACTGTACCGCCGACCTCGGCAGTCATGTGGAACACCTGGTCTCCTTTGTCACGGGACTGCAGATCCATTCCCTCTGCGCATTGATGGACACCTTTGTCGAGGGCCGGCGGCTTGATGACAATGCAGCAGTCATGCTCAGATACCGCAACGGGGCTTCCGGTATGTACTGGGTCTCATATGTGGCCCCGGGACATGACAACGGGCTGCGGCTACGTGTCTACGGATCGGAGGGCTCCCTGCAGTGGGTACAGGAGGATCCCGACCACCTCGTCTATGCACCCGTTGACGGAGCGAAGCAGATCCTGTCACGGGGACGGTTTGCCGACTACCCGGAGGGCGTGCATGCTGCCCGCATTCCCGCCGGGCATCCTGAAGGCTTTTATGTGGCATTTGCCAATATCTACCGGGAATTTCTTGTCGATCTCAAGGCCCTGAAGAATGGTACGGCATATGAAGAGCTGGCTGGCAGTTATCCCACTATCGATGACGGTATCAGGGGGCTGCAGTTTGTAGAGGCCTGCATCAGCAGTTCCGCCGATGGAGGAGTGTGGATCAATCTGCAGGAGTGACCGTTTTTACTGAAAAAAGTGCTAGTTGGTGAAAATTTATGTTTGCGTTTTAGGAGAAGTTGCTGTATGATAGAGCAAACGTTTGCTCTATCTGTGAGGGTATATGAACACCAGACTTGCCACCGCACCCTGCTCATGGGGAGTGGAGGATCCCGATAACCCCAATAACCCGTACTGGGAGACAGTTCTCGAGGAGGCTGCCGCCAGTGGCTTTGTCGGGACCGAACTTGGTCCGCTTGGCTTCATGCCGGTGGATCCGGCTGTCATAGCTGATGCCCTTGCCGGAAATGGGCTCTCGCTTGTTGCCGGGACTCTCTATGATGACCTGCTTACTGCCGGGAAGTTCCCCGAAGTCATGGAGAAGGCGACTGCCGTCTGCCGCCTGTTAGCAGGCATCCCCGCATCAGGAAGTGACCCCTCTTACCGGCAGCGCTACCTCGTCATAATTGACAGCGTGAAACCGCTACGCAACCATACTGCCGGACAGCCTGATCGGGCACCGCGCCTGGATACTGGGGAGTGGAAGCGCATGATGTACCACATAGAGGAGATATCACGAACCGTTGCCGGGGAGTACGGTATCCGGCCGGTGGTGCACCCGCATGCCGGAGGATACCTGGAGTTCGATGATGAGACGCAGCACTTTCTCAACGACATACCGGGGGAGATCAGCGGACTCTGCCTTGATACCGGTCATCTGCTCTATTCAGGGGTAGCACCGGATTCCGGGATACTCAGATATGCACGGCGGCTTGATTATCTCCACTGCAAGGATATCAAGGCCGATACCTATACCAGGGCTATATCCGAAAGAATGGGATTTTTCGAAGCCTGCCTGGAAGGGGTTATGTGTCCGGTTGGCAGCGGTCAGGTAGACTATGATGCTGTGAAGCAGGCCCTGGAGACCGTTGGTTATCAGGGGTGGATAACCGTCGAGCAGGAGCGTGACCCCTCACTGTCGACGGGCACACTGCAGGATCTGAGGAAGAGTCACGGCTACCTTTCCGCACTTGGACTGTGAAGCCACTTTTTGCGTAATGTAAGCAAACGTTTGACCCGGTTTTCCGGGCCATAAGGAGGATGGGATGTTCAACGAAGAGGAGAGACTTGAGAAACCCTTGCGATGGGGTATGGCAGGCGGGGGACGAGGCAGCCAGATAGGCTATATCCACCGCAATTCGGCAGCAAGGGACGGGCTCTTCCACCTGGTTGCGGGAGCCTTTGACGTGGACCCGGAGCGCGGAGCGGAGTTCGGCAGGAATATTGGAGTGGAGGAGTCCCGCTGTTATCCCGATTACCTGACTATGCTGCAGGAGGAGAGCAGGCGAGAAGACGGCATAGAGGTGCTCTCAGTGGCCACTCCTAACCGTTATCACTACGAGATGACGAAGGCAGCCTTGGAACATGGCCTGCATGTCATCTGCGAAAAGCCGCTGACCCTCACTGTCAGTGAGGCTGAGGAGCTGCGAGAGCTTGCCAGGGCCGGTAACCGGATTGTCGGGGTCACCTATGGCTACTCGGGACACCAGATGCTCCACCAGGCAAGGAACATGATTGCCCGCGGAGACATCGGTGATGTCCGCAT
The DNA here is from genome assembly GCA_964605195.1 of uncultured Spirochaetales bacterium. GTDB lineage: Bacteria > Spirochaetota > Spirochaetia > JABMQR01 > JABMQR01 > CAZSBC01. The sequence continues at coordinate 9,227 of CAZSBC010000002.1, forward strand.
TATCAACATGCAGTTTGCCCACGGCTGGCATACTGCCGAGGTGGAGGCCAATGACCCCGGAACACGTTGGCGCGTTACCCCGGCCACTGCAGGATCGACCTATGTCCTCGGTGATGTCGGAACGCACGCCTACTACCTTGCCGAGCTACTTATTCCCGATCTGCAGATTGAGTCCCTGATGTGTACCCGGCAGAGCTTCATCCCCTCCCGGGCACCGCTGGAGGATAATGCATTCGTGCTGATGCATTTCACCAACGGGGCAGTGGGCAACCTCTGGGCAAGCTGCGTGAATGCCGGTTCGATGCATGACCAGCGCATCAGGGTAATCGGTTCCAGGGCAAGCCTTGAGTGGTGTGACGAGCATCCCAACCAGCTGCACTATGAAGTGCAGGGAGAACCGAAGCGGATTCTCGACAGGGGACACAGCTATAACTGCAACGAGGACCCGCTAGTCAGCATGGACAGGTTGGGAGGGGGCCATGCCGTGGGGCTCTTTGAATCATGGGCCAATATCTATCACCGGTTTGGGCTGGCTATGGACAGGGCCAACAGAGGGGAGCAGGTTGATACAGCCGATTTCTGGTATCCCGATATCAAGGCCGGCCTTACCGGAGTGAGATTGCTTGAAAAGTGCGTTGAATCTGCCGATAACGGAGCCGTATGGGTAGCGTTCGGCAGTAATGGAGGAGAGAGATAATGAAGACAATACGATTGACCACAGCCCAGGCACTGGTGAAATTCCTTGACAACCAGTATGTGGAGTTTGACGGTAAAGAGCAGAAATTTGTCGGGGGAGTGCTCGGAATATTCGGCCATGGCTGCGTGGCCGGTATCGGCGAGGCCCTCCAGGAGCCCAATCACTCCCTGAAGTTCTATCAGGGCCATTCAGAGCAGGGTATGGGACATATCGCCATCGGCTATGCCAAGCAGTCCAACCGCAGACGAATCATGGCCGTTACAAGCTCCATCGGACCCGGGGCGCTGAATATGGTAACCGCTGCCGGAACCGCGACAGTCAACCGGATCCCGGTGCTCTTTCTCCCGGGAGATAATTTCGCCTGTCGGCAGCCCGACCCGGTCCTGCAGCAGGTTGAGCATCAGGGGGACCTGACCGTAACGGCAAACGATGCCTTCAAGCCGGTCTGCCGCCTTTTTGACCGCATCAGCCGTCCGGATCAGCTGATGGTGGGGGCCATCAACGCCATGCGGGTCCTGACCGATCCGGCCGACACCGGGGCCGTCTGCCTTGCTATGCCGCAGGATGTACAGGGTGAGGCCTACGACTATCCGGAATCATTTTTTGCCAAGCGGGTCCACAGAATAGCACGAAGATCGTTGGCCTCCAGTGATGCAGCAGTAGCTGCTGATATGATCCGCAGGAGCAGGAAACCCATGATGATCTGCGGCGGGGGTGTGCGTTACTCGGAAGCCGGTGATGCCCTCTCACGTTTCGCAGAACAGTTCTCGATTCCCTTTGGTGAGACCCAGGCCGGCAAGGGGACTGTTGTCTGGGATGATCCGATGAACATGGGGGGGATCGGCGTATGCGGCACACTGGCCGCGAACACCGTAGCCCACGAGACTGATCTCGTCATTGCCGTGGGGACCCGGCTCAATGACTTCGTCACCGGTTCTAAGTGGAATTTTCACAACCCGGAGGTGCAGGTCATCACCCTTAACATCAACGGGTACGATGCCTACAAACTCAACGCCCACCCATTTGTCTGCGATGCGCAGGAAGGCCTTGAAACCCTCGGTGCCCTGCTGTCAGAATCCGGCTACTGCAGCGAATGGGGAGACCGTCCACAGGAGCTCTATGCGGTGTGGGAGGAGGAGAATGACCGCCTCTACACGACAGATGATGCTACCGCCGGGTTTACCCAGACCAGGGTGATGGGGCTGATGAATGACAAGCTGCTCCCTGAAGATGCGATCATCGTGGCAGCGGGAGGATCACTGCCCTCCGACCTTGAGAGGCTGTGGAGGACGAGGGTCCGGGATACCTACCACCTTGAGTATGGATTCTCCTGTATGGGATACGAGATGGCCGGGGCACTCGGAGCCAAGATTGCCGAACCGGAACGGGAAGTCTTCTGCCTGGTGGGTGACGGCAGCTTCCTCATGCTGAACTCCGAACTGTTCACCAGCATTCAGGAGGGGCTGAAGATCAATGTCGTGCTGATCGATAATAACGGCTTCCATTGCATCGATAACCTGCAGGCCTCCCAGGGGATACCGCATTTCGGATGTGAGTTCAGATTCAGGAACGGTGAGACCGACCGGCTGGATGGTGACTATATCCCGGTAGATTATGCCATGGTAGCCAGGGGACTCGGTTTTCAGTCCTGGAGGGCAGAAAACAGCAGCACTTTTACCGAAGCTATGGAACTGGTACTGAAAAGCGAGGTTTCCACGCTGATTGACTGCAAGACTGCCAGGAAATCAATGACCGACTCCTACAGCACCTGGTGGCGGGTCGGTACCCCGGAGGTCTCCCAGAAACCTGCAGTGGTGGAGGCCTGGAAGCAGATGAAACAAGAGGCTGGAAAGGCCAAACAATTCTAAGGTTTGAAGCACAAGGAGAAAATACGATGCTGGACAGTAAGAAAGTGAAACTTGGGATAGCCCCCCTTACCTGGACAAATGATGATCTTCCGGAGCTGGGGGGAGAGATCCCGTTCGAGCAGTGTATCAGTGAGATGGCCCTGGCAGGGTTTACCGGCTGCGAGGTGGGGAACAAGTTCCCCAAGGATCCCGCGGTGCTGAAGACAGCGCTGGATCTGCGTGGTCTGCAGATATGCAATGCGTGGTTCAGTCCCTATCTCACGACGAAGCCGTTTGAGGAGAACAGGAAAGCCTTCAATGAGCATTGCGCCTTCCTGCAGGCAATGGGAGCGACCGTTGTCGGTGCCGGGGAACAGGGACACTCTCCCCAGGGCGATATCAACGCGCCGGTGTGGAGCAGCAAGGCAATATTCACCGAGGAGGAGTGGAAAAAGCTTACCTCCGGACTGAATGAACTCGGCCGGATATCGCTTGAGGAGTACGGAATCAGGTTCTGCTACCATCACCATATGGGGACCGGTGTGCAGACCATGGCAGAAACCGACAGGCTGCTCAACGAAACCAGACCCGAGTATGTAGCCCTTAACTATGATTCAGGCCACTTTTTCTTTTCGTTTGAGGATCCGGTGGCTGCTATGAAGAAGTATGTAGGCAGAACCGGGCATGTGCACCTCAAGGATGTCAGGGAGGGTGAGCGGGAGCGCTGCCGTGATAATGACATGAGTTTTCTGGCGGCAGTCGGGTCCGGCGTCTTCACCGTACCCGGAGACGGCGTGATTGATTTTGCATCTATCTACCGGGTCCTTGAAGAGAATGGATATGAGGGGTGGCTGGTAGTTGAGGCTGAACAGGACCCTGCAAAGGCACACCCGCTGACCTATGCCAAGATGGCTAGGGAGAATATCAGAAGGGATATCGGCCTCTAGGAGCTGAACAGTGTGCTGAAAAAGCGATAATTGAAGATGGAGGAGAAGATGAAGACAAGTCTGCATGGGCAGGTGACCCTGTATGCCAACATACTGACTGACGTGAGAATTGCCCAGATGTGCGGGTACAGCGGCATTGAGCTGCATACCGACAAGCTGCTGCGCTACCTTGATGCCGGCAAGACTGCCGAAGAGCTCAAGACAGCGCTGGATATCTACAGGATCGAGCCGGTTGCCATTGATATCATCGGAGATCTTGAGGTACAGGATACCGAGGGCAGGCGGAGACTCTTTGCCATGACTGAGAGACTCTGTCACGTTGCTGCAGTTATCGGAGCGCCCACCATCCAGGTGAATCCGTTTAGTGCACTGCAGGAGTACGCAATAGATGATATCATCAGGATGACAGCTGATAATCTGCGGGCTGTTGCCGACATCGGCGCTGAGCGGGGAATCCGGTTCCAGATAGAGGGGGCTGCCTGGACTCCCATTCACACCCTGCAGCACTGTCAGGACCTGATAGCGGCAACTGACAGGCCTAACGTCGGCCTGGTCATCGACTTCTGGCACTTCTGGGCGAGCAGGGGGGCGGAGCCGGAAGATATCAGCAGGCTGGATCCCGATATCATCTACGGAGTGCATCTCTGTGACGGATACCGCCCCGAAGCCGGAGCCCACTGGCCGGATGAGCGTGAGCTGCGTGGATGCCTGCCCGGTGACGGGGATTTGCCTGTCAGGGAGTGGATGGATGCTGTAGCCGCAACAGGGTATAATGGGTTTGTTTCCGGTGAGTTTCTCAATCAGCGGTTATGGGAAGCTGACCTGCTCTATGTAGCAGCTGAAATGCGCCGGCGTATTGAGCAGTACATCTGATTCCTGCTGCAGGGGCAACAACCACCGGCAGCGGATAGGAAGAGGGAGTGAGCATGAAAGCAACAATCAAGGATATCGCGAAGGCCGCGAATATCTCCTACTCTTCGGTTTCACGTGCGCTTAACGGCCTGAAAGGGGTAAGTGAACAGACTAGGGAGCTGGTGTTCAGGATTGCTGAGGAGATGGAGTATTCACCGAATGCGGTTGCCCGCGGGCTTGTACAGAAACAGACGGCGACGCTTGGCCTCATCCTTCCTGACATTACCAATCCCTTCTATCCCGAGCTGGTCAGGGGAGTGGAAGAGCGGGCAAGTGCTGCCGGATACAACACCTTCTTCTGCAATACCAACTATGACCTGAAGCGGGAAGAGTCCTACATCAGGGACCTCCTTGAAAAGCGGGTTGACGGGTTGATCCTCTCACCGATTACCAGCCATACCTACTGGCTTGAGGAGCGCAACCATATCCCGGTACCCTTCGTCTATCTCGGGAATGCCCCGAGCAGCACAAAGTACAACTATGTGATTATGGACAACAAACGGGGTGGCTACCTGGCCGCGAGAACGCTGATAGAGCGAAAATACCGCACCATAGGTTTCATTAGCGGGGTGCAGAACGGCTCAATCACCGACGGACGCTATTCTGGATATATTGAAGCGATGAAACAGTATGGTGTCGCAATAGATGAGCGGTTCATCATTCAGGAGTCCTGGAGGCAGGAGAGCGGGTATGCCGCCCTCCACAGGATGGCAGAAAACGGCAGTCTGCCGGAGGCCGTGATTGCCGGCAACGACCTCATTGCGATGGGCGTCATGCAGGCTGCCCGGGAACGGAACATACGCATACCCCAGGAGCTGGCAATTATCGGTTTCGATGATATACCCAATGCTGCCTGGCCGGAGGTCAATCTGTCAACAATCCGCCAGCCGAAGCTGCAGATGGGTGCTGCAGCGGTGGAAATCCTCATTGAACTGATCGCTGAGGCGGGAGAGGAGACGGCAACGCCGCATCTCAGGAGGATGATTCTCGATCCTGAACTGGTGATCAGGGGATCCTGCTGAAGGATTCTGAGGAGGTGACGGATGGACTTTTTTCCTGAAGGACGGGAACTGGATTTCGTAGCCCTGGGACGGGCAGGTCTGGATCTCTATGCTGCCGAGCAGCAGACGGACTTCAATGACGTGCTCTCGTTCAGGAAGTTTGTAGGCGGATCTCCCGCCAATACTACCGCAATGCTTGCCAGGCTGGGAAGAGCAACGGGCTTGATCACGAAAGTTTCCGATGACCCGATCGGACGCTTTGTCATTTCATATCTCCAGTCTATCGGTACCGATACCTCACAGGTGAGATTCGATACCAGCGGGGGTAGAACCAGCCTGGTGATTACCGAGATGCGCCCGGATAAGCATGGAGCAGTGTTCTACCGCAACCGGGCATCGGACCAGCTTATTACGCCCGGGGAGATTGAAGAGAACTACATTGCCCGGGCAGCCGCACTGATCGTTTCGGGAGTCTCATTTTCCGAAAGCCCGGGACGGGAGGCTGCTTTTGCAGCCATCGAGTATGCCAGGCGAGCGGGGACGAAGGTTGTCCTGGATCTGGATTACCGTCCGAACTCCTGGGATTCTCCCTATGAAACGGCGATTTATCTGGGGATGGCGGCCGAAAAGGCAGATATTCTCTGCGGGGACAGGAGCGAATATGCCGCCCTAAACTGGCTGCTCTTCCCTGATGCGGAGAACAATCCGGGAGAGTCGGTCCTGCCCTGGCTTGAGCGGGGCTGTGCCCTGGCGCTCTACAAGCAGGGCGGTGAACGGGGTGCCGTTGCTTATGCTGGTGATGGAGAGCGGTATGCCGGGCCGCTGTACCGCGTCCCGGCGGTAAAGCCATTCGGTGCAGGAGATGCCTACCTGGGAACCGTCCTGCACGTTCTCATGCGCTGCTGGGATATTCCCGCAGCAATGGATAAGGGGGCGGCGGCGGCAAGTATTGTCATCGCAAGAGAGAGCTGCAGTGCCGCATCGCCCACAGAAGAGGAAATAGAAACGTTTATAGTAGAATACCAAGGAGAGAAAGATGCCTAAACACATTCCGCCGTATGAAAACTTCAACCGACCGATTATTGATACCGGAGATCCTCTGGTTCCACGCTGCTACCTCAACGTTGTCAGGCTGCGGGCCGGGGAACAGTACAGCTATCGTCTTGAGGAGTATGAATCAGTCTGTGTCGGTGCGGCAGGCACCTTCGATATTGCAGTCGACGGTGAGCAGTTCACCAATGTCGGTCTCCGGGACCACATCTTCGGCGGAAGGCCTGATTCGGTCTATGTGCCCCTTGGCAGTCAGGCTGTGCTGACGGGGGTCAGCGAAACGTCAATGATCCTGGTGGCGGGAGGCCGGTATGAAGAGAAGCTCAAGCCATTTCGGGTAACCCCGGAGGATGTGGATAAAGTTCAGTACGGGTCTGATGACACGAAGACCCATAGGAAGATACTCCATATCCTCGGACAGAAGAACCGTGAAAGGGTGGGACGTCTGCTTGTCAGCGAGCTCTTTACCGTTGGAGCAGGCGGCTGGTCGGGGTTTCCCCCGCACAAGCATGATGAGGATGTCGAGGGGGTCGAGTCGGCTTTTGAGGAGGTCTACTACTTTGCCTTCAATCCCGGGAATGGGTTCGGTGCCCAGTTTGCCTATGTGCACGATGATGATCTCGGACCGGTCTATCATATCAAGAACGGCAGCACCATCCTGCTGGACCGGGGCTACCACCCCGTCTGCGTTGCCCCGGGCTATGAGATGTACTACTTCACCATTCTCGTCGGGAAGACACAGAAGGCCCTGAAGCAGAATTTCGAGCAGGCTCATGAGTACCAGGTACACACCATTCCCGGTCTCAAGGATATGATCTCAAAATTCAAATAACGGTACTGCTGTGCAGTAATCTAGTTACAGCTGTTTCAGCTCTCCGCTCTCGAAGGCCTCTTTGCAGCCGTAGGCTATCTCTGTCACCCTGGTACCGTCAGATACCGAGACTTCAGGTGTTCGGTTCTCCAGGATGCAGCTGATGAACTCCCCGATCTCGTTGACATAGGATGAGGCAAAGCGTTCGAGGAAGTTCTCGCTGCACTCCTTGCGTACACCGGTCTGGTCAATCACCTCCACGAGGTTCTTCTGGGGTACCGAGGCGATACGGAGGATCCCCTCTGTGCCTATGATCTCGGTCTCCACGTTGTAGCCGTGCGGTGCCGTACGGCCCGCAAAGAGGAACGCCATGGCATCATTCCTGAATTTCATCAGGCAGGATACGTTATCGCCATCATTGTAGCGGGCAAATTCCGGATGGGCATAACAGCCCCCGATGGCATAGACAGAGGCCGGCTCGTCCTGCAGGAACCAGCGGGCAAGGTCTATGTCATGCACCGCCATGTCCAGGAACTCCCCGCCACTGTGGGGGGCGAAGGCAATCGCACCGTCAATGAATTTCTCGGGATCCTGGCTGTAGGACCTGAAGAGGATCGGCCTGCCGATCTCCCCGGCAACAACCTTGTCATGGGCATACATGTATGACTCGTCAAATCTGCGCATGAATCCCAGCATGAAGACCCTGTCGGGATGTTTCTTGACAGCCGCCTCTGCCTGGCGGCACTCTGCGATCGAGACACCGAGCGGCTTCTCGGAGAATACATGCTTGCCGGCATCGAGGGCGGCGGCAATCTGGCTGGTATGAAGACTTGAAGGGGATGCAATCACCACCGCATCGAGTTCCTCAAGGGCAATCATCTCCTCAAAGGAGGTAAAGCGGTGCGGGACCAGCAGCCTGTCGGCAGTTTGGTGGAGAAGCTGCTCGTTGAGGTCGCACAGAGCGGTAAGTTCCGCATGAACAAATTTCGTTGCTATGTTCTCGGCATGCCGCAGGCCTAGACGGCCCAGGCCCACCGATCCGATTCGTACTCTCTTCATGATGTAGCTCCCCTGTACAGATCAGTATTTCCGGGCAATCTCGAGCTGCCGTTCCATCTCCCTGCGCAGCCTGATAATTTCCGGGTTCTCAGCCACTTCTGCCATGCCGACATGCCAGAACCCCTTGTAGCCTTCCGTCATGGTCTTCGGTAGAATCTTGATATCAATCAGCGTTGACATTTCCTGCTTTCTGGCATCCCTGACCGCAGCCCGCAGCTCAGCAACAGTGGTCACTGTATAGGTTCTGCAGCCGTAGGAGGCTGCATTCATGGCGAAGTCAACCTTCACGAAGGGGCCGTCAAGCTTTCCTGTTTCGGGATTGCGGTGCCGCATCTCCGTTCCGAAGTTGCCCTGGCCGTGCCCCATCTGGAGATTGTTGATGCAGCCGAAAGAGGCGTTGTCAAAGACAATTGCGTTGATTTTCTTGCCCTCCTGGATGGAGGTAGGCAGCTCCGAGTGCAGCATCATATAGGAGCCATCGCCGAGCAGTGCATATACCTCCTGATCCGGGCAGGCAAGCTTTACTCCGAGGGCGGCATTGATTTCATATCCCATGTTGGAGAATCCATACTCCATGTGGTAGGTGTTTTCCCGCTTTGCCCTCCAGACACGCTGCAGGTCACCTGGCAGCGATCCCGCCGCCCCGACCACGATGGCATCCTCCTCCAGCTCCTCATCAAGGAGGCCAAGGACCTGTGTCTGGGTGAGTCCGGTGCCGTAGCGTTCGACGAACTCAGCCAGGACGGCATCCCGTTGCCCGGCCACTTCCGGCACGAAGTCCCTGCCGGTATACTCGATTGAAAAGAGGCGTTCAAGCTCCCTGGACCAGGTTTCCCTGGCAGCGGCAACACTCCCGCCCCAGTCAGCACGGTAACCGGTATCCTCCAGGGCAGTCTGCAGGGCGACAAGGGCGACCTGTGCATCGGCAGTGACCCGGACTGCATCTAGCTTGTAGCTGTCAAAGGGGGCGATGTTTATGTTCACGAACTCTACCGACTCATTCTGGTAGAGCCATTTCGAGGCAGTGGTGAAGTCACTGTAGCGGGTGCCTACCCCGATAACGAGATCAGCTTCCTGGGCAATGGTATTTGCTGCGAGGTTTCCTGTGGTGCCGATACCGCCGAGATTAAGCTCATGATCCCACGGGATGGCTGATTTACCGGCCTGGGTTTCGGCAAAGGGAATCCCGAATGATTCGGCGAAGCCCTTCAGGGCACCGGCTGCTTCCGAATACTTCACCCCGCCGCCGCAGATCAGCAACGGCTTCCTGCTCCGGCTGATAGCAGCTACAGCATCGCTGATCATCTCTGGGGTTGGAGGTCTCCGCTCGATACGATGGACCCGTTTCCTGAAAAACGATTCGGGGTAGCCAAAGGCCTCTCCCTCCACATCCTGCGGAAGTGCGACTGTGACTGCACCGGTATCGGCGGGATCGGCAAGTACCCGCATCGCGTTTATCATGGCACTCATCAGCTGCTCGGGACGGCTTACCCTGTCCCAGTACTGGCTGACAGCCTTGAAGGAGTCATTGACCGTGACGGTGTAGTCATTGAAGCGTTCGACCTGCTGCAGGACGGGATCCGGCTGCCGGGTGGCAAACTGGTCACCCGGCAGGAAGAGGACGGGAATACGGTTTGCCGTTGCATTGGCCGCTGCCGTTACCATGTTGGCGGCTCCGGGGCCGATAGATGAAGTGCAGGCGTACATCTGCCTGCGCAGCATCTGCTTGGCAAAGCCCATTGCCGCAAGCCCCATGCCCTGCTCATTTCTTCCCTGGTGAACAATCAGATCCCCCGGGTTCTCCTCCAGGGCCTGTCCGAGACCGAGCACATTCCCGTGCCCGAAGATGGTAAACATGCCCCTGAACATCTTCTGCTGCTTCCCGTCGAACTCAATCCACTGGTTGTCAAGGAATTGAACCAGTGCCTGGGCTACGGTCAATCGTATCGTCTTCATCGCATCAACTCCTGTATGGTTATCGCTCTTCTTCCCCGGTATAGCTTCTCTCCGGCCAGATAGCCACGCCCGGTTCAAGCAGCCACTTGTGATCTTCCACATAGTAGCGGGTCGTAGGCAGCCAGCGGTCATGTTCGAGGTGGGGAATCATCCAGATATAGTACATGGCGTAGCCGGCTGCCGCCACCTGGGAGTGGGTGACATCGGGACTGATGAGGGAGGTGTCACCGTTCCGGACATAGTGGGGGGTCTCCCCGAGCAGGGAGATCCCGAAGCCCTGCTCGGGAAAGAAGCGGTAGTGGTAGATCTCCGGCTGGGGATGATCATGGGGCGGGTAGCTTGACCATTTACCGGGGTGGTTGATCACCTCTCCGAGCACCATGTTCGATTCGGGAGCAAGCTCTCCGTCAAATACTGTCCGGACAGTCCGTATCGATGCTTCATTGAGCGCTCCGGCCCCGAAGACATCGCACCTGATATCTTCCTTGGCGTAGAACCGGGGGGTGAAAAGCTTCCTGTTCCTACAGGATTCCACCCCGATTTCGCACGCTTCGAGGGCTTTGATGGTCACTGCCATCCCTTGGGGAACGTGCAGCACCACCGGGTTCTCATCAAAGCAGGATACTCTGCTCCCCGAGGCTTTCTGACCCTCCCAGCTGAATTCGACGCTGCCCCTGATAAGAATCCAGGCCCGTTCGAGCGCTTCGGAATCCTCCCGGCTCTCCCCAGCTGCCAGTTTCAGGATACCGAAGTTCAGCAGCATTGAACCATGCTTGCCGTCAATCTCGGTTATCGCGGTATACCCGTTGGAAAAAGCTCCTTCCTGTCGTACTACCATAATAATCTCCCCTGCGGTCTGGCCGCCTACAATCCTGTCTGTGCCCTGATATACTCCCTTCCCATCTTCGCATAGGAGAAGGGGTTTGCCACCGCCGGGTCCTGTTCTGCCTCAACTACCATCCAGCCTGAGTAGTTGTACTCGTCAAGTACCGCAAAGATGGCGGGGAAATCGATATCACCGTCCCCGGGAACGGTGAATACGCCCTTCCTGACAGCTCCAAGAAAGGAGAGGTCAGCCCGCTTCACCTGCGCATAGATAGCAGAGCGCATATCCTTGAGGTGCACATGGCCGATGCGTGAGACGTACCGCTTCACGGCAGTCACCGGGTCATCCCCTGCAAAGGCGAAGTGGCCGGCATCGTAGAGCAGGTGCACATATTCCGGCTTTGTGTCATTGAGGAACCTGTCGGTCTCCTCCATGGTCTGCACGCCAGTTCCCATATGGTGGTGATAGCAGAGCTTCATCCCCTCATCGGCGGCAATTTTACCCAGATAGTTCATCCCCTCGGTTACCTTCCTGAACTCTTCAGGAGTGAATACGGCTTTACCGCTGAAGATGGAGACATCCTTTCCCTGACAGGAGCGGGTCTGCTCCGATGGCCCGATCACTGCTGCGCCAACCTTCTTGAGAAAGAAGAGCTGAGACCTGAACTTCGCCTCCACATCAGCAAGGGTCCGTGAGGCAAGGTAAGAGCTGAACCACTGGTTGCAGATCGTCAGGCCGCGTATGTCCAGGAAACTTTTAAGTATATCTGGATCCGATGGGTACTTCCGTCCCACCTCGGACCCGGTATATCCCGCCAGGGCCATCTCACTGATGCACTGCTCAAAGGTATTCTCCTTCCCAAGATCAGGCATGTCATCATTTGTCCACCCGATGGGTGCCATTCCAATTTTCACTCTGCCACTATGCATAGCGGGACTCCTCTTTCTCAATTATCCTGCAACTCATACAGAGATTTTCTGTACGGTTTCCTTCCTGCCCGATTTGAGGGATGCAAGCGCAGCTTCGGCAATCAGCACCGGCTGCAGGCCGTCGAATCCAGTGACAGGGACCGCCTCGCCTTTCTGGAGGGCTGTGATAAAGGACTTTACCTCATCTACATAGGCCCCGGTATAGCGTTGGAGGAAGAAATGATACGGCTTCTGACCGATGACCCCGTTGGCCGTGCTCAGAACGGCTGTATGCGCAGCATCGTTGCCTGTGGCCGAAGCACCCTCTGATCCGAACACCTCGGCCCGCTGGTCATAGCCGTAGGCAGCCCGGCGAGAATTGTCGATGACAGCCAGGGCCCCGTTTTCCAGCTCCATGGTGATGACGGCGGTATCGATATCCCCAGCTTCACCGATGGCTTTGTCGACGAGAACTGTCCCGCTGGCATATACATTGGCAACTTCGCTGCCGGAGAGGAACCGCACCATATCGAAGTCATGAATGGTCATGTCCATGAACATTCCGCCCGAGACCTTGACATACTCTATGGGAGGGGCTTCCGGGTCCCGGGAGGTTATCCTGATCACATGCAGGTCGCCGATCTCCCGATCTGCAACCGCTGACCGAAGGGCCTTGAAATTGTGGTCGAAACGGCGGTTGAAACCGACCTGCAGCTGCACCCCGGCCTCAGCGACGATCCGCAGTGTCTTGACAATCTCCTCAACGTCATGGTCTATCGGCTTCTCGCAGAAAATGTGTTTGCCGGCAAGGGCTGCTTCCCTGGTGATCTTTGCATGCGTATCGGTGGATGAACAGACAAGCACGGCATCGATTTCCGGGTCCCTGAGGATATCGGTGTAATCGAGGGATACGTTGGCAATCCCATACTCCGCTATCCACCCCCTGGCAGCATCAGAGAGATAGGGGTCTGCAATGCTGCGTACTTCAGCCTCCGGAATGAAGTACTGAATATTCTTCGCATGAACGCCGGCGATCCTGCCGGCCCCGATAATTCCCAGTTGCATCTTCTTTGACATATGCTCTCCTCATCCGGTGCATCGCTGCACCTGGTATCCGTTATATATTGCTATCCCAGCAGGTATGCAAGACTTGCCTTGAGATGGTTCTCAACCTCTTTTTCCGACAGCTCCTGTACCTCGCGTGAGAACGGCTCATATGATATTGGACCGTTGTACCCCTTTGCAACCATCGCTGCGATCTGTTCCCGGTTCTGCATGCAGTCATCTGCAGTAACGAAGATGCGGTCGTCATCGGTGATCTCTGACTGCCTCTTCCCGGGACGTACCCCTGAGGTGTGTATCAGCCCGGTCTCTTCGGGAAAAAGTTCCTTTTCTCCGCTGAGGTAGTGGTGAAAGGTGTCATGGACAATACCGTACAGCTTTTTCAGCCCGCTACTCCGGATGGCATCGGCTGCCTGCCGTTTATATCGCATACTGCAGATCGGGAACCCAAGCGGTTCGAGCAGGGCGGTGACAGCATGCTGCCTGAGGGTTGGGGCGTAACAGTGCAGGGCCGCAACAAGGTCCCCCTGCTGCTCTGCCGCACTGCGCCGATCTTCAGGATCGTTTACCGGGCAGAAGATGATCTTTGTGCAGTTCACCTGTTTTGCCTCGTATATGAGCTGCCCGAGCTCGATGATTTTCTTCTCGAAAAGCTGCGGGTCGTTGAAGCGCTGCATGGCGTTGACTGTCAGGATCCTGACCCCGGTCTCCCTTGAGGCTGCCATGATGTCGGAAGCCGATTCGCCTCCGAGGACCCGCTCATCGGGCAGGTCGTTGCGTAGCTCAATCGATGAAAAACCGCAGCGGGAGGCCAGCTGCAGGAAAGCGGTTATAGAGATGGCAGGCTGCATGATTCTGTTGATTCCCAGTTCACCGTTATAATTCATAGCACAATCACCTCTTTATACTGTAGATATTTACCAATAAATAACCCAGTGCGGTAATCCTGCGGATACGGGACGTATATCAGGAAGCAGCGTGAGTATAGTAGTGATAATAGCACAAAAAAGTAGATTGTCAACTAACTTACGTAACAAAGATGTGGTAAAAAACAAAAATGTTAAAAAACTTTGTTGACATACTAACAAACCAATGCAATAATCAGTAAATACATTTTTTCAATATTTCAAAAGAAGGAGAGAGATTATGAAGAAAATCGTAGTACTGCTGATTTTAATGGCTTTTGCCATGGGCCTGTGGGCACAGGGTGAAGCTGAAGGTGAAGACGTTCTTCACATCGGTGTTGCGGCAGCGAATTTCGATGACAAGTGGATGTCCTACATGCACGAAGGATTCGAAATGGCAGCCGAAGAGTTTGGTGTACGCCTCACCATGGTTGACGGCAAGAATGACCCTGCAATTCAGCAGAGCCAGATTGACACCTTCATTACTCAGGGAGTTGATGCAATAGTTATCGTACCCGTACAGATTTCGACAATGGGACCGATCCTTGATGAGACCGAAGCTGCAGGAATCCCCCTGGTATCTGTAAACAGAATTCCCGAGGAGCCGTACCTCAGCAGACTGGCCACCTATGTAGGTTCTGATGAAGTATTTGCCGGAACAGTTCAGGGTGAAGCGATTGCAGAGATGCTCGGCGGCGAAGGTGATGTAGTAATCATTCATGGTATGCTGGGACATCCTGCCGAGATCGGCCGTACCCAGGGTAACAAGAATGTCTTTGACCAGTACCCCGGAATCAAGGTAGTTCGTGAAGACACCTCCGAGTGGCAGCGTGCCAAGGCTCTCGAGCTGATGGAAAACTGGATTCAGGCCGGCTTCAACATTGATGCAGTCGTGGCAAACAATGATGAAAGCGCCATCGGTGCCGCCATGGCCCTTGAGCAGGTAGGTATGCTTGACCAGGTATTCATTGCCGGTGTTGACGCAACTCCCGATGCTCTTCAGTTTATGAAAGAGGGAAAGATTGACGTAACTGTATTCCAGGATGCCTACGGTCAGGGATATGGCGGTCTTGAGGCAGCTATCAAGGCTGCAAGAGGCGAAGAGCTTCCCAAGATCACAGACATTCCTTACCAGCCTGTAACACCTGACAAGGTAGACGAATTCCTGGCACTGTGGGGCGTTGAATAAATTTCACTATTTTTCTTGTAAGGCTGTAAAAACGTATACCGGTGTCTCCTTGGCACCGGTATACTATTAAAATGCAGTCGTGCATGTTTGCAGTGCAGAAAGGAGGACGGTTTGGCTACTGACTATTTACTGAACATGGAGCATATCCGCAAAGAGTTTCCGGGTGTTCTTGCACTTGATGATGTTGCACTCAAGGTGCGTGCCGGAACTGTTCATGCTCTGATGGGGGAGAATGGTGCCGGTAAATCTACTTTGATGAAGACTCTGCTGGGTATATACATTCCCGAAAATGGCACTATCACCTTTGACGGGGTAGAGTACAAGCAGATGGATATCCATGCAAGTCTGACGCATGGTATCTCAATGATCCATCAGGAGTTGACACCCATACTTGATATGACGGTTGCGGAGAACATCTTTCTGGGAAGGGAGCCTGTGTATGGCAGGACCAATTGGGTGAACCACAAGGAACTCTACCAGAAGACCCAGGAGCTCTTTGATGAGCTCAATATTTCTATTGATCCTACTAAGAAGATGTGGGAGCTCAGTATTGCCAATATGCAGATGGTGGAAATAGCTACTGCGATCTCATACAACTCCAAGCTGATTATCATGGATGAGCCGACTTCGGCAATCACCGAGAAAGAGGTTGCCCACCTCTTCCGGATGATCAACAATCTCCGTGACAAGGGCGTCGCCATCATATACATAACCCATAAGATGGATGAAGTGTTCCAGATTGCCGACGAGGTCACGGTACTGCGTGACGGGCAGTTCGTGGGAACGAAAAAAGCGTCTGAAATCGACAAGCTCGGCCTGATTGCGATGATGGTCGGCCGGGAACTTACCAACTTCTTCCCCAAGGAGGATGCGGAGATCACCGATACGAAGCTTGAGGTGAAGGATATCTCCCTGGAAGGGAAGTTCCGGAATGTATCATTCAAGGTAAGGAAGGGCGAGATTCTCGGTATTGCAGGACTTATGGGTTCCGGGCGGACAGAGGTGATCGAGAGCATATTTGGTGTATATCCCCCAGATTCAGGGGAAATATTTGTTGACGGCAAGAAGGCTTCCATATCACAGCCCATGGATGCTATCAAGGTAGGTATGGGGCTGTTGACTGAGGACCGTAAACTGAGCGGTCTCTTTCTTCCTCTCACAGTTCGTGACAACATGATTGCTTCTAATATCAAGAAGTATGTTAACCGTACTGGACTGGATTTTAAACTGATTGATGAGGACTGTGAACGTCAACGGGTAGCCCTTGATGTAAAGACCCCGAGTCTGGATCAGACTGTCATCAACCTCAGTGGCGGTAATCAGCAGAAAGTGCTGATCGCCAGATGGCTTCTCACCGAACCCGATATCCTGATTCTCGATGAGCCGACGAGAGGAATTGATGTCGGAGCAAAGTCTGAAATTCATAAACTGATGACCAAGCTTGCCCAGGCCGGCAAGGCAATTATCATGGTATCTTCGGAAATGCCTGAAATCCTCGGGATGAGTGACCGTATTGTGGTCATGCATGAAGGTGAGAAGGCTGGGGAACTTACCCGTGAAGAAGCGACCCAGGAGAAAATTCTACAGCTGGCCTCCGGTGAGGCGCTAGTAATTTAGTTGGAGGAAAACATGAGTACTACAAAGACGCCTCCCGCCGGGCAGAAAAAGGGCGGATTCGATATTAAAGCGTTTGTCAACAAATGGGGTATTCTCCTGATACTGATAGGAATGTCTATAGTCCTTGCAATCCTGACAATTGATAACGGTGTCTCCATCTTTCTCAAGTTCCGTAACATTGTAAATGTTCTGCGGCAGTCATCGGTTATCGGTATCATTGCCTGTGGTGTGACATTGATCATCATTACCGGCGGTATTGACCTCTCATCCGGCTCGCTGGTTGCGATGATCGGCTGTGTCTCGGCAATTGTTGCCCGGGAAGTCTACGGGCTGCCTTGGATCCTGGCTGTGCTGGTTGCACTGGCTCTTGGTATCCTGGCTGGTTCGATAAACGGAAGCCTGATAGCCAAGGCCAAGATTCCGCCTTTCATCGCCACCCTGGGAATGATGGTTTCTGCCCGCGGTATCGGGTACCTCATCACCGGGGGACGTCCGGTCGACAACCTGCTGGAAAGCTACCAGTTCCTGGGACAGGGGACGATCCTGAATTTCGGGAGAAACTTCTTTATTCCCATCCCGGTACTGATCTTTCTCGGTGTTGTCCTGGTTACCCACTTCCTGCTCTCCAGAACACGCTTCGGAAAATATACCTACGCTCTGGGCGGCAACGAGCAGGCAGCCTATATCTGCGGTGTGAATGTGGATAAGCATAAGATCATGGTCTATGCATATGCCGGCCTGCTTACCAGTATTGCTGCGGTTGTGCTTACTGCCCGTGTTAGTGCAGGACAGCCCAGCGGCGGGCTCATGTATGAGCTCGATGCGATTGCCAGTGCCGTTATCGGCGGAACGAGCCTGCAGGGCGGTATCGGAACGATCGGCGGAACGGTAGTCGGAACCCTCATCATCGGTGTCATGAACAATGGTCTCGACCTGCTGGGAGTATCATCCTACTGGCAGCAGATCATGAAGGGCGTTATCATCATCGTGGCTGTTGTTATCGATACCTTGAGAAACCGGGGAAAGAGGGGATAAGGATAAGAGACTGACCTGACGTGCTCTTTCTTTAAATAGGAGAATCGGATCTTCATGGAGTGAAGATCCGGTTCCTGTTACTGACTGGTCTTAGACACAAGCAGAACCTGACAAAACGACAGATAACTCCTGTCTCGTACCATGGAGATAGGGCGGGGTGTGTTTATTGCCTGAATGGAGAAGATTATGAATTCGCGTGAGCGGGTACTTAAGACTTTAAGAAATCAGGAACCTGATCGAATACCGCTCTATATGACCATCACTCCGGAACTGGCAGCAGCTGCAGCAGGGAAGCTGGTGATTCCGGCATACTCACTGGCAGACTCGCCACTGTCTCAGAATAGAATATTGTTCCATGAAATACTTACACGTCTCGGCAATGATGCGGTAGGCATAGAAGCATGCTCCTCTGAGGATGTTCCTGTTTTGGAGCTGGGCTTTGGGCTGCGACGCGGCAGTACCATGCCGGAGAATTCTGACACTTCGCAGAGAACAGGTATGCAGTAATGGGAAATGATCAGGCCAAGTTGGGCAGGAAACCGAAGAACATACGATCTCAGAACAAGGAACTGATCATCAATCTGTACAGGCAGTACAGTGAACTCTCCATATCTGATATTTCCAGAAGGGTAGGGCTGAGCAGAACTACCGTGATGAATATCAACCAGGAACTTCTGGAGAACCGGATCATCGTGGAGGCGGGGAAGGGGGTCTCTACGGGAGAGGGGGGGAAGAAACCCAATATTTACCGCTTTGAGGCAGAGAGGATGCTGATCCTCACCTTCTACGTAAAGCATGATACACTGCTGTTTGCCCTCTATGACCTCAAGTACAGCGTCAAGCTGCAGGACAGCTCCCCGATATCGACAGATTCAACGTTTCAGGATGTCGCCACTGCCATGCAGGAGCTGATAGCACGCAACATACTTGATAATGAGCGGTACCGCCAAAAAGAGCTGCTGGTATGCATGATTGGTGTTCACGGGAATATCGATCTGCAGTCCGGGATCTGCAGGCAGTCGACCCATTTCCCCACCTGGGGCGTAGACAGCAATCTGCTGCAGATAATCCGCGACACAGTCACGATTACCTGCCCGGTATATATTGATCACTGGATACGCCTGAAGACCTACGGCGAGAACCGAATGGGCAGCCTGGGAAGCCACGACTCAGTAGTGGTCATCGATGCCGGCTGGCATGGGGTGGTCTCCGGGATCATGCTGAACGGCAACATCTATACCGGAAAGCACTTTCTTTCCGGAGAGGTGGGGCACTTCAGCATCAACCCTGACGATGACGAAGTGTGCCACTGTGGCAGCCATGGTTGTTTTGAGCGCCAGATCTCTCTGCAGCGGTTATGTGGCAGAGTTGCTGCGCTGTTACCGGAGTACCCTGAATCCCGTCTCAGGGCAGTCAAGGGAAACTGTACCCTGCGTGAGTTGTTTACGGCTGCTGATCTTGGTGATACCCTTGCCCAGCGGATCCTTGATGAAGCCGCCCACTGGTTTTCCCTTATGATCTCCTACATCATCCTCTTTTTTGATCCGGAAACGCTGTTTATTGAGGGTGACTGGGCCTCCGGGTGCAGATACTTCGAGCAGGCGGTTTCACGGAAGATCCAGAGCATATCGTTGCCTCGACTAAAGCGGGAAAATGTATTACAGTATGCACCAAACAGTTCAGAGGCAGTATTACGCGGAGCTGCTGTCATGGCCTATGACAGATTCCATGCAGTTCATGGAGTGAAGGAAGGGATAGTAACGCATGATATCCCATAAAGGGCAGGTTGTACACCAGAGATGCTATGATTAACAGTACGTCTGAATTAGGAAGAAAACCCAAGAATATCCGCTCGAGAAACCGTCAGCTGATAGTCGATATCTATCGCAACTATGACCAGCTCATCGTTTCCGAGATTTCAGACAAGGTCAAGCTCAGTCGTACAACTATCCTCAAGATCAACCAGGAGCTGGTTGAAGAAGGCTTCATCAAAGTGGTGGGTAAGGGCGATTCCACCCAGGAGGGGGGTAAGAAACCCAACGTATACCGCTTCAATGCTGAAAAATCCTATATTCTTACCTTCTATATCCAGTATGATGCGGTACTGTTCAGGCTCTATGACCTGCTCTTCAAGATTGTCATTGAAGACTCCCTGCCGATCAGGGAGAATGCCGATTTCGATGATATCAGCCGGAAGATGCAGCTGCTTATAAGCAAGAATATCAGGGATAACAGGCGGTACACCCACACTGATATGCTGGCTTGCGTAGTCGGAGTACACGGCAATATTGATCTTGATACCGGGATTTGCATCCAGGCCACCCATTTCGCTTCATGGGGAATAAACAATAACCTTCACCAGACCCTGGTGGAGACCCTCGGTCTGGACTGTCCTATCTATCTGGACAACTGGATCAGGTTGAAGACCTACCGTGAGAAGAGGCAGGGTGATGTCGGTTCCATGGATTCTGCAGTGGTCATAGATGCTGGCTGGCACGGGGTTGCCTCCGGTATCCTGGTAAAGGGCGAGGTCTTTTCCGGCAAGCACTATCTCTCTGGGGAGGTAGGCCATTTTCAGGTCAATCCTGCTGATAAGGAGGCCTGTTTCTGCGGCAGTTGCGGCTGCTTCGAGAAGCAGGTGCAGATCGAACGCTTCATGAAGCAGGTACGTGAGCGGGCTGCAGAGAATCCGGAATCCCTGCTGCACGGGAAGGCCGTACTGAGTCTGCAGAGTGTCCTTACAGCAGCCGATGATGGCGATTCACTTGCCCGGGAGATGCTCGATACCATCATTGAGTGGTTTTCCCGGCTCATTTCCTTCATTCTGCTCTTCTTTGATCCGGAAATCCTGCTTGTTGAAGGGGATTATGTCTCCGGCTGCAGCTATTTCGAGGAGAGTATAATCACCCGGGTGCAGCAGATCACACTGCCCCGTATCACCAGTAAGACGGTGGTGAAGTTCAATGCCGACGGTGCCGATGCCGTGCTGAAGGGTGCGGCAATCATGGCAGTGGACAAGTATCTGCAGATATGAGTTCCGGTTGTCTCTTCCTCGACGGCTCCAGCACTGGTGCGTTGTTGCATAACTTTGCAGGTTTCCTTGACGATCAGCTCCCTTCATAATTAACTTACTAAAATAGTAAAAAATAATTCAGTGCAGATATACAGCTGTACTATGATCAGGAGCGTACAGGTATGATCAAACGTAAACTTTTCGTGGTAATTCTAGTACTGTTCATGGGGCTGTCAGTGTCTGCAGTCACCTTGGAGGAGCTGAATGATTCACTGCTGGAACTGGGCTTCTCGATCCCCAGGGATGAGCTGCCCTCAGTCAACTTCACTCTTGCCAATCTGAACGGGGTAACCGAGGAGCTGGAGGATTATCGGGGAAGTGTTGTCTTTCTGAATTTTTGGGCAACCTGGTGCGGTCCCTGCCGTATGGAGATGCCCTCCATGCAGGTTCTATACGATACATATCAGGAAGAGGGGCTTGAAATTCTTGCCGTGAATCAGGGTGAGAGCAAACGGGTTGTTGAGAACTTCATTGAGGACAATGGCTACACCTATCCTGTCCTCATGGACACTAACCAGATGGTCGGGTCTATGTATGGTGTCCGCGGGATCCCGACAACCTATATCATCGATCGCGACGGGAATATTCTGAGCATGCTTGTCGGTACCCGCGAGTGGAATACCGAGGAGATCTTCACACTCTTTGATGATATCCTGGCTTACTGACTGCCGGCCGGAGGTAGCGGATGAATGTCAACTTGTTCATAGCATTTGCTGCGGGGATAGTATCATTTCTCTCCCCCTGCGTATTCCCCGTCATCCCATCCTACCTGACCTTCATAGGGGGAGTGAGCCTTACTGAAGTTGAGGAGAACCGCAAGAGCAGGAAGGTACTTTTCTTCAACTCCCTGCTCTTTGTCATCGGATTCACCATGGTATTCACCCTGCTCGGTATCTTCTTCAGCGGGGTCGGCATGGCACTGAGCGGGGCGGCAACCTATATCAATATCGTTGCTGGGACAATCGTCATAATCCTTGGGGTGAATTTCATCTTCGATTTCTGGAAACTGTTGAACCTGGAGAAACGCTTCCATTTCAGCCGACGTCCGGGAGGAACCCTCGGGTCAGTACTGCTTGGTATGGCCTTCGGTGCCGGATGGACCCCCTGTATCGGTCCGATTCTGGCATCGATTCTCTTCCTCGCCAGCGGGAGCGGCTCAGTAGGCCGGGGAGCAGTGCTGCTGACGGCATACTCCATCGGCCTTGGCTTGCCTTTCATAGCCGCAGGGCTCTTCATTGCACGGTTCCGCAGGCTCTTTACCCGCCTGGGGAAGCACCTGCAGACTATCAAAATCTTCAGCGGAGTATTCCTCATAGCAATCGGTGGCTTGATTATCTCGGGCAGGCTGAACCGGATAAACATCTTTCTCTTCCGGCTGGCCAGCCAGCTGGAGTATGCACAGGAGCTGAATCCCCTGCCGGTCCTGCTTATCTCAGGGGTGGTCATGCTTATCCCCGCTCTCTTGCTGGGGATCTCTATTCTTCGGTTCTACCTGCGTAAAAGGGGTTTTCCCGGAACCGTACCGGCAGATGATCTTCCCGCTCCATCCGAGGCGGTGCCGGGAAACCCTATGGGCAGGATTATCTTTCTGCTACTGTTCCTGCTGGTCTCAGTGGCAATATTCGCAGGATGGCTGGATGTTGCCCGGTTGCTGGTCGGGTGGCTTACCTTCCAGGGGCTGTGATTGATACCCTATTGTCAGCTGAGCTTCCTGCAAAAATCGATCTTTTTGCAGGAAGCACCAAACCAATGCTAAGCTATTCATCCAAGAGCAATGCTTGTGAGCATTGCATTATCTGAATAAATCAGCTATTTCATGCTTGTAGAGCTCGTTTATGCGGTGCCGTTTGATCTCCTGCTTTGCCGATAGCTCCTCTCCCAGGGTGAAGTGGGTATCGAGTACCTTGAAACGGAAGATGTGCTCATAGCTCTTGAAGCCGTTTCTGGTGCTGATAAGCTCCTGAATCTCAGAGTTGAACAGCTCCTGGACCTCAACGATATCAAGGAGGTCGGCTCGGGAGATATAGGGAATGGAGCAGTTCTTGCAGAACAGCTCAAGTTCCTTTCTGTCAGGGACTATCAGGGCGGCAAGATATTTCTTGTCCTGCCCAAGTATGACTGCATGTTCAATGTAGGGCGATTCCCGCAGTTTCGATTCGATGGGAACCGGTTCAACATTCTCGCCTCCGGAGAGTACTATGGTATCCTTGGCGCGTCCTCTGATGGCATATTCACCCTTGCGGGTCCACATCCCGATATCACCGGTATTCAGCCAGCCTTCGCTGTCGATGATCTGTTCAGTCCAGTCGGTGTGTTTGTAGTAACCCATCATGACCTGCGGCCCTCTGGCATAGATGACACCCCGTTCTCCGGGCCGGGCAGGCTTTCCAGCTTCGGTGACGATCTTTATCTCCGTCCCGGGGAACGGAGCCACCGTGGAGGGGACCTGTCGTCTAATGGGACGCAGTCCGATGACGGGACTTGTCTCTGTCAGGCCATACCCGTCAAGCAGGGTAACTCCGATGGCGGAGAAGAAGCGGTCGACTGCTGAAGGAAGTGATCCGCCCCCGGATACTCCAGCCTTGAAATTCTTACCCAGTTTCTCCTTGATGGTTTTGAAGACCAGAACATTCCCCAAGGCCTTGAGTGGGGAGAGCAGGAGGAAGGGAATGATTGCGATGAGAAAGTCGAGCGGGTAGAATCTGATGTGGAACTGGGGCATCCTGTTTGTCAGCATATTTTGCATGCGTTTCCAGGCTGCTCCTGTGTATATGAAAAAGGAGAAGAGCATGCGGGATACCGCTCCCTTCTTGCGGACATTCTGATAGACTCCTGACATGACCGATTCCCAGATACGCGGTACCGATCCCATCCAGGCTGGATTGACGGCCTGGAAATCGGGCAGCATGATTTTACCGATGGGTTTTGAGTAGGCGATTGTCGATGCTGTCCCGATGATAACATACTGCAGTATGCGTTCAAAGGAGTGCCAGACCGGCAGCACCGAGAGCCAGCGGTCTCCCGGTTTGATATCCACAACCTGGGGTACCCCCTTGACCTGGTGCAGGAAGTTGCTGTGACTGATCATCACTCCCTTCGGTTCTCCGGTAGTCCCTGATGTGAAGATTATCGTTGCCAGATCGTCCGCCTTGCCCTTCTCCAGCTCCTTGACCATGGCCTTGGATTTCTTGCGGTGCAGGTCATGCCCCCGCTTAAGCAGTTCGCTGTATGCAATGATTGATAAGCCGGTAATCTCCGCCGCCTTCGGTACGGTGAACTCTTCATCAAAGACAATGATTGTTTCAAGCAACGGCAGGCTTGCTTTCAGGTTGAGAATCTTCAGAAGCTGCTCTTCATTTTCGGCAAAAGTGATACGGCACTCCGAATAGCCGAGAATATACTCTACTTCGTAAGGCATAGCATCACGACCTCTCGGTACATCGGCTGCTCCAAGGGCAAGTATGGCAAGGTCCGTAACCAGCCACTCCTTGCGGTTGTCGGAGATGATGCCGACATGATCCCCCCGTTTCACGCCTTGCTCTACCAGCGCGGCTGCCATAATCAGCATCTCCTCATAGAGCCGGGAGTATGTGGTCGGTATGAACCTGCCGCTGTTATCCTTCGCCAACTGGGCTTCCAGGTCCGGGTGCTGCTCGCTTATGTCACGCAGCAGTTGGGGTATTGTCTGGTACATACACATCCTCCTTGGCGGTACCGTTGGGAAGGGGGTGATTCATGGGGGAGGAGAATTCTCTTTACACGCAAGGCACTGGACAGTGTAGGAGAGGCTGCAATATTCACACCCCACGTTTTCTCGCAAAATAACCGTACCGTGTGTTTTGTAACTAATATACTACAGTTTTTCTGAGAAATATATACAATTGACAGTTTTTTCAAGCGCGGGTATCATCAGTAGGATAGAATAACCGGTGCAAGCCGGCAGGAGTATCTGCCGAAACCGGATCTGGAGTGTTCGCAAATGATTCAAGTCGATCATCTCACCAAGAGGTATGGCCGTATCGTAGCGGTTGATGATATCTCCTTCACCATCAATGCCGGTGAAGTAATCGGATTCCTCGGGCCGAACGGGGCCGGGAAGTCGACAACCATGAACATCCTCACCGGATGTGTTTCTGCCAGTGAGGGGAGTGTCTCCATCAACGGCACCGATATCCTTGATGATCCCTCCGCTGCCAAGCGCATGATCGGGTATCTGCCCGAACACCCGCCCCTGTACAGCGAGATGACTTCCCTTGAGTACCTCAGGACGGTATGTGACCTGAAGGCAATTCCGGCTGCAGAGCGGAAGCGGGAGATTCCCCGAGTCATGGAGAAGGTGGGTATTACGGACGTTTCACGACGCCTGATCCGCAATCTCAGCAAGGGATACCGGCAGCGGGTAGGGCTTGCCCAGGCGATGATCGGGGAGCCACCGATCCTGATCCTTGACGAACCTACTGTAGGGCTTGATCCCGGACAGATCATAGGTATACGGAAACTCATTACTGATCTCGGGAAGGACCATACGGTAGTGCTGAGTTCCCACATTCTCTCCGAGGTGCAGGCTGTCTGTGAACGGGTCATGATCATTAACAAGGGCTCAATCATTGCTTCTGACACCCCCGAACAGCTCTCAAGAAATCTGTTCGGCACCAATAGGCTCTTTCTCTCAGTCGCAGCGGGTTCAGCTGATGTGGAGTCTGTTATCACTACCATTCCTGCTATTGAGAATTTTCAGGTCGAAAACGGGGAGGAGAGCGGTACGCTGTCCGTCATGCTCAAGGCACATGATGAAGCCGATATCAGACGGGATGTGTTCATGGCCTTTGCCGCAGCAGGAATTCCCATTCTGATGATGAGACCGATCGATATGAGCCTGGAGGATATTTTCCTCGACCTTACCCGCTCGGAGGTGGAGCTATGATTGCAGTATACAAAAAAGAGCTGAAGACCTATTTCCTCTCTCCGGGGGGCTATATTTTCATGGGGGCATTCCTGTTGATTGCAGGGCTGCTCTTCACCCTGCAGAATATCTTTTCCGGCAGTAGCGACTATGCCGGCTTCCTCGGCAGCCTCATCTTTATTTTTCTGCTGGTGGTGCCGATACTGACCATGCGGCTCTTCACCGAGGAGAAGCGCCAGAAGACCGATATCCTGCTGCTGACAAGCCCGGTGAAAATCAGCGGAATCGTGCTGGGGAAATATCTTGCAGCGGTGACACTCTTCGGAGCAACCCTGGTAATAACCATGCTCTTTCCCCTTTTCCTCAGTTTTCACGGGCGACTCGACTGGGTTCAGATATGGGGAACCTATATCGGTTTCTTCTTCCTGGGAAGCGCTTTTGTCGCCATCGGCACCTACATTTCAGAGGTGGCGGAGAGCCAGACCTCTGCAGCTATCCTCACATTCTGCGGACTGCTGGCCAGCTGGGTGATCGACTTCGTCAGGGGCTTTGTCCCGATGTCCTCAATTGCAGGAGCTGTGACTGTACTGATCATAGCAGCTGCAGTGATCGGGCTGTTTCAGCGCAGGACCGAAGCGTGGCGGGTGAGTGTCACGGCAGCAGTTGTCGTGATTGTCGTAACAATGATCCTCTATCTTACCGGCCCCGATCTCTTCTATGGCCTGATCAGCAGGATTATAGCATGGTTTTCCCTGACTAGCCGTTTCCAGCGATTCTCCATGGGAATCCTGCGGCTGGATGCCGTAATCTATTATATGAGTTTCTCGGCATTCTTTCTCTACCTCACCGGGAGCCGCATCGAATCCCGACGCTGGAGCTGATGTATGAAGATGAAGAAGATGTCATTTAAGGTAAAATATGCGGCGATTTCGGTTGCCATCACCCTTGCTGTGCTGGCAGGCCTCGTCCTGGTCAATATTATTGTCGGAGAGCTGGATGTAACCTTCGATATGACCCGGCGGGATCTCTACACCCTGACAGAGGAGAGTGAAGAGCTGCTCGATTCCATGGAGCAGGAGGTGACCATCTACTATCTTGCAAAACCGGGCAGTGAGAATATTACCGTTCTTGAGCTGCTGAGGCAGTATGCTGCCAAGCAGAAGGTCCGGCTGCAGGTTGTAGATCCCGACCGCAATCCTGCCCTGATAGCAACCTATGCCGAAACAGCGGGGGAGGGAGAGGATGCCAGGTCAGTCTCGGTCGGATCGGTTATTGTCGCAAGCGAAGGGAGGAGCCGGATTGTCCCGAGCATCGATCTCTACAATGTCTCCTATACCGAGAATGGCGGAGTGAATGTCTACGGGTTTAAGGCTGAGCAGAGTATTTCAGCCGCTATCCAGTATGTTGCTACGGGGAAGCAACTGCAGGTGTACCAGCTGATCGGGCACGATGAATATACCTTCGAGGATCTGACCTATGCAGGTGCCCTCGAGAAGAGTAACTTCACGCTACACACCCTGAATATGACTACGGCTGTCCGTATCCCCGATGATGCCGATATTGTGACTATTATCAGCCCCTCCTGGGACTACAGCAAGAATGAGACGGGAAAGATCAGAGATTTCCTTGAACGCGACGGCAGTCTCTTTGTTGCCCTTGATTTCGTACAGGACGATCTGAAAAACCTCTTAGAGCTGCTGGCCGCCTGGAATATCGAGGTACGCCGTGGAGTGGTGATGGAGCAGGATACAGGCAGATTGATTCCCGAATTTGGCAGCTCACCGCTGGCATTCTCTCCTCTGTATGCCGAGGAGGAGATAACCGGGCCATTGTCGGAGAACAACCAGGCCATGATCATCACGACATCCCTCGGATTCAGGGAGACTGGTATCAGCAAGCGCAATATCGAATTCATTCCCGTCCTGCAAAGCTCCCCGAAATCCTGGCTGCGTATTGACCTCAACACAACCTCGCAGAACAGGATCATGTCCGACATCTCCGGCCCGGTCGTTGTGGCAGCAGCTGCCGCGGAAAAGAGCATGGAGACGGGCTTCCAGGAGGGTTCCAAACTCCTGGTCATCGGTTCGGCCCAGTCGTTCACTCCGCTGACAGGGGTCGGATCGCTGAAAGCCAACTTTGATTTTACCGTCTCGGCCATGGGCTGGCTGGCAGGTGCCGGTAATCTGATCAATGTGCAGAGCAGAAGCCTCTACCGGCTGCCCCTCCAGCTCAGTGCCACCAATGCGTTTCTCTATGCTGGTATTGTCGTTATCCTCATACCCTTCGGGATCATAGCTGCCGGGCTGATCGTCTACCTGAGGAGAAAACGGCTATGAAACGGATCCGGGTGCTGCTGATCACCGTTGCCGTACTGGCTGCGCTAACTATTGCCGCATATTTCCTTGTATTCAGGGATGACGTTCCTGAGCAGGTAGCGGGAGAAGAAACTCCGCCTGCAGCGAGTGTCGGGGAGGAGTCGGAGGAGGCCTATAGCCCGGTGCAGCTCGTTGAGATGAATCAAGCTGATACGGTAAGAAGCCTGCGGGTTACCCGCGGTGAGGCCGCTTTCACGCTGCGGATCAATGAGGGAGAGGCTGAGGGTGAATCGATGAGGGTGGTTATTGAGGAGTATCCCGGCATAGCGATACCCGGAGAGACTTTTTCCAGCCTGCTCTTTGCCCTGATGCTGGCATCTGCGACTGAGACGGTTGCCGAAGGTACGGCTGACCTGGTTCAGTTCGGACTTGCGGAGCCGGAGGCACGATGCACCATTACCACCGACACCACCGAACAGACGCTACTGCTCGGCAGCAGGAACCCCTCGGGGACAGCCCGCTACGTCATGCGTGAAGGGGAGAGAGCTGTCTATCTTGTCCAGTCCTATTTTACCGATATGCTATTTCCCACACTCTATGCCCTTCGTAAGAAGCAGTTTGATCCGGTGGATCTGCAGCAATTCGATTCCCTGCAGGTGGAACAGCAGGGGAGCACACACTATGTTGTGCAGAGGTACCGGAGTGATGATCCCTTTGATCCCGGTCTCTTCCCGTTCTACTTCACCGCCCCCTTTGATCCCCCCAACTTCTTTGAGCTGCTTGCTCCGCTGCAGGAAGGGTTGACTGTTGCAGAGTTTATAGATGATCCCGGGGAACTCTCAGAATATGGCCTGGATGATGCAACTGCCGTATCGGTAACCATCGGGACTGCTGACGGCGGCAGCAGGAAGCTGCTGCTTGGGGATGAGACCGGTGATGGGCTGCGTTATCTTCTGGAGGCAGGAACGGCTTCCCCGGTCATGCTGCTGCCGGCAGAAGCCTTTAGGTTCATCGGGATTTCCCCCTTTGCCTATGTGGAATCCTTTGTTGCACTGGTAGGCATAGATACCGTCAGCGGCTTTGACCTGGTCATAGAGGACCGTATCCTCAATGCCGAGATACTGCGCAGCGGGGAGGGGGATGATACGACCGAAATCTATCTGGCCAATGGCATTGAGGTAACCGAAGATGCCTTCAAGGATTTCTACCAGGTGATCATCGGACGCCAGATTGAGGGAGAGGCTGATCCTGAAGTGGTACAGGCGTCAATAGACGCAGCTCCCGTGCTGACTCTTACCTATTACCATGCAGATGATCCCGACCTGAAGAAGGTAGTGGAACTCTATCCCTATAATGGGGAGTTTCTGGTTGTCAGCATAGGTGGCGGTAAACGTAATTTCCTCGTCGGGAGGTATCAGGCACAGTATATTGCAGAGCAGGCAGAGCTGCTTCTGGGAGGATCGGGTACACCGTGAAGACCCTCCACCCAGCAATTGCAGGGTGGAGTGGCGTTGAAAAAACGGGCTGTTGCAGAGTGCAACAGCCCGGTGATATATTCAGGTATCAGATGATTTCCGGTTCAGGGACCTTGGTCCCATGATCCTTGATTTTATCCTTTTCCTTGCGCACAATTCCTTCAAGCTTATCAACAAAGTATTCAATAGCTTCATAGAGTTCATAGCCGTCTGCATGCACTATTTTCATTTTTCCCCATTGGAAATGCACTTTTCCCTCTATTTTGTAACTCTGATGCGGTTCCTTATGAACATTTATCTGCAGGTCCACAATATACTCTTTCGCAAAGTCGATACGAGCGAGTTTCTTGTCAAAAAACTCCATTGTAGTGTCAGTTACGTTGTAATGGATGCCTCTGATTTCCAGATTCATAGCCACCTCCTTGGTTGTGGATTATGAGAGGGATACTACTTATTGAACAGTTCTCATATATAAAGGATACGGCTTTGCGGCAGGTTAAGTCAAATTATTTCTGACAGATTTTTTATAACTGTTGGGTTGGCCGGGTCGGTCACTTGCTGCGGTCAAAGGATGAATCGATATTGAGTTCCCTGCGGTACTTGGCCACGGTCCTGCGGGCAATCGTTATTCCCCGCTCGAGCAGCAGGTCGGCGATTTTCTGGTCTGAAAGACGCTTCTTTCCTTCGTAGTTCTCAATGATCTCCCGTACGATCTCTTTGACACCGGTTTTCGAGACGGCTTTCCCGTCATCTCCCTTGCCCTGTACGGCGTTGCTGAAGAAATACTTGATTGGGAATATTCCCCAGTCGGTCTGGATGTGTTTGGCATTCGATATCCTGGAGACCGTTGTTTCGTGCACCTCAATCTGATCGGCGACATCCTTCAGCGTCAGCGGGCGCAGGTATCGCGGTCCCTTGATGAAGAAATCGAACTGGTGCTTCAGCAGGACGGCTCCGACCTTGCGCAGGGTGGCATTGCGCATCTCAATGCTGCTTATGAGAAATTGTGCTGAGCGGATGGATTTCTGTATGAAGGAGTCGGTTTCACGATCCAGATGCCCGGCATCGCTTCCGAGGGCGACGAATTCGGGATCAATTTTCAGGAGCGGGAGCTGGTCACTGTTCATCTGCAGTACAAGTTTCCCGTCTATACTTCGTATCGCAAGATCAGGCACAATATACTGTGTTGACTCCTGCGAGAATATACTTCCCGGGTAGGGGTTGAGGCTCTTGATGAAGTGTACGGCAAGTTCCACGTCTTCAATATCGATGGAGTACGCTTTGGCAATGACATCCAGCTTCCCTCTTCGTATGGTCTCCAGATGGTTTGCCACAATGTCCCCGGCAAAGGGCGGGGCTGTGGGATCCATATCGACCTGCAGCAGCAGTGAGTCAAGGTAGTTGGCCGTGCAGATGCCGGGCGGGTCGAATGTCCTGATGGTGGTGATCATCTTCTTCAGCAGCGGCTGTTGCTTCTCATCCACCAGTGCCTCAGGCGGGTCCCGGTAGAATCCGTTCTGATCCAGATTTGATATCAGCAACTCTCCGAGAGTGACTTCATCGACATCAAGTTTCAGGAAATGCAACTGCTCAAGCAGATGCTCCTGGAGGGACTCTTCCCGGGCCAGCGCTCCCTGGATGAACTTGTGTTTCGAATCCGGATCGTACTGATTCGATTTCCGTATATAGCCCGGGTCGGAGCTGTTCTCAAAGGGATCAATCGTACCGCTGCGCTGAGTTCGCTGTTCGAATCGTTCAAATGAGATATCTCGGGTGGAGTTGATCTGCAGGGCCGGATTCTTCTCAATCTCCGTCTGGATCCTTTCACGCAGGTCCATGATGGGCAGGGCCATCAGTTCCAGGGACTGGTACATCTGAGGACTGAGTTTCAACTGCTGTTTCTGGGCTATAACCAATCGTTGGGACTGCATAGTATCTACCTGCTGCTACAGTATCATAATTAGGGAGTAAAGTCTGTTCCCAAATAGTTATTTCTGGCAAGATCGCTCTGCAGCAGAGTATTGCGGTCTCCAGAAATGAGGATCTCCCCATGCTTAATGATGTGGGAGTAGTGGGTTATCTCCAGCGTCTCCCGTACATTGTGATCGGTGATGAGAATCCCGATGCCGCTTTTTGCCAGCTGCAGGATGATTTTTTTTATATCCTGTACCACTATCGGGTCTATTCCCACGAACGGTTCGTCCAGCAGCAGGAACTTTGGGCTGATTGCCAGATTCCTGGCAATTTCTGTCCTGCGACGTTCCCCGCCCGAGAGGGTATATGCCGGCTGCCGACGTACCTCATCCAGTCCGAAACTCGTGATAAGGCGCTCTAGTTCCGCACTGCGGGCGATATGGTCAAGATCATTTCTTGTCTCCAGGATAGCCCATATATTCTTCTCAACCGTGAGTTTACGGAATACCGAAGGTTCCTGAGAGAGATACGAGATGCCCATCTGAGCCCGCCGGTACATGGGAAGTCTGGTGATTTCGCGCTCATTGAAGCGCACTGAGCCGGAAGAGGCGTTGATAAAGCCGACGATGATGTAGAATACCGTAGTCTTTCCAGCACCGTTCGGGCCGAGCAGGCCGACGATCTCCCCTGAGTGCATAGTGAATGAGACGTTGGCTACGGCTACCTTGCTTCCGTAGAGCTTGCGTATACCGCTTACCGAGAGTGTGTCATTCGGATTCATTGATATTACCGGAGACGCCGCCCTCAAGGGTGATTTCATTGGTTGAGAGGTCTACATGGATTCTGGCGGCTTCATATTTGGATCCCTCGTAATAGACCTCTGCGGATCCTGTCAGTTCCAGCGTCTCCTCGGCTGTTCTGAAGAGGGCGGAATCAGCCTTGCAGTACATGTACTGCTCGCCTTCATCGGCTTTGAGAATGGAAACGTTGATCTGGATAAGTATGATTTCAGCTTCACGGTCATTCTTGAGGTAGGCCCCCCTGGCCACAATTTCGTTCTTGCGGTCATAGAGTTCCGCCCAACCGTTGATGACCAGAGACTCGGTCTCCCTGTCGTAGTTGAGGACATTCGAGACTAGTTCCAGCTCCTCAGCACTCTCCTCAAGCCGCACATTGCCGCTGCAGGCGATGAAGCGGGAATTTTGCCCGAAGATATCGATTGCATCGGCTTCGATGTAGATATTCCCCGTACGCACCCAGGCGCCGCCACTGAGGGAAATCTCTTCACTGCCCTGCCTGAGGGAAGCACGGGTGAAGTTGCCGGCAAAACTGATGCCGCTATCCCCTTCAGTCTGCTCTGTGGTATCATCTGCTGTCAGCAGCTGCAAGCCGGCCGGCAGCAGCAGAAGGCATAGAGCTGTCATTACCAATACAATTCGTCTACTCATACTGAACTCTTCCCTCCAGAATCTCCTGGAACGTAACATCCTGCAGTGTGAAGTCACCCTTGAAGCCTATACCCCTGACAACCGACCCGTCATCATATACCACCTTGACCATCTCATTGTTGCCGCTGTAGAGGGTACGGTTGCTGTTGTCCCACTGCAGGTGGTCGGCGAACAGCTGTGCCTGGCGGACGGTGGCGGTGATGGCAATGTTTCCGCTAAGCTCGGCATCGCTCTGGTTAGTGTCGATATCTGCGATATCGCAGGTGCCCGTTGCAACCACCTCCCCCCTGCTGTCACGCTGCAGGAAAGAGACTTCAGACAGCAGGGCCCGGTGTTCGCTCTCAAACATCTGCAGCCGCTCCGCTGTTAATATAATAGCATGTTCTCCGGTTCGTTCTATGGTGTATTCAGCCGTATCCATGATAAAGTCAGCGATTCTTTCGGTTCCCCCGGACGTGGTAGCTGCAGAGTCACCATACTCAAAGGAGCAGGCAGTCCCCAACAGCAGCATGGCTGCCGTACAGAGTGAGAGAGCCCTCCTGCAGGGACGAGTCATGGATCCGTTCCCTCTGCTACTAATCCAGGTCAGCATGCCTGATACTTGCTCCTATGAAACCGGCAAAGAGTGGGTGCGGTTCGATCGGGGTTGAGGTAAACTCAGGATGGAACTGCACGCCGACTCCCCAGGGATGGTCGCTCCATTCCACTGCCTCCACCAGCTCCCCGTCAGGGGTGAGGCCGCTGATCTGCAACCCGGCTTCCGTAAGGCTTTCACGGTACTTGTTGGCAAATTCATACCTGTGCCGGTGTCGCTCAAAGACTGCGGTACTGCCATAGCTCCGGTAGAGGTTCGTCCCTTCGGATATGCGGGACTCACTCCTGCCAAGACGCATGGTTCCGCCCATCTGGGTGATATCGACCTGTTCTTCAAGCAGGCTGATAACCGGGTGTTTTGTCTCCGGCTTGAACTCGGTGCTGTCGGCATCCTCCAGCTTCAGGACATTTCGTGCATACTCAATGACCATGATCTGCATGCCGAGGCATATGCCCAGGCAGGGTATCCGGTTGGTCCTGGCATACTCGACTCCCCGGATCATCCCCAGGGTGCCCCGCATACCGAAACCTCCGGGGACCAGAATCCCGTGAATGCCTGCAAAAGCGGCAGAGAGCTCCTCTTCGCTGAAGTGCTCCACATCCTCGGAGTCGATCTTGACCAGTTCCACCTTGGCACTGTTTGCAATGCCGCCGTGGGTGAGGGCTTCATAGATTGATTTGTATGAATCCGGGAGGTGTATGTATTTGCCGACTACGGCAATCCTGATGCGCTTTTCGGCATATTTGCAGACGTTCACCATCTGCTGCCACTGCTCCAGATCCGGCTTGCCCGCTTCCAGTTCCAGTTTACGGAGGACTATGGCATCCATATTCTGGCGGTTGAAGACCAACGGCAGCTCATAGATCGTCTCCTTGAGATCATATCCGATAATGACTGCTTCACGCTCTACATTGGTAAAGAGCGAGATCTTGCGGATTATCTCATTCGAGAGCATCTCCGGGGCACGACAGATAAGAATGTCGGGCTGGATCCCGATCTCCAGGAGTTCCTTGACTGAGTGCTGGGTAGGCTTTGTCTTCAGCTCCCCGCCTCCGACAGAGGGAATCAGCGTCAGATGCACGAACAGGACATTTTTGCGGCCGAGATCGCTGGACATCTGCCGGGCTGCCTCCAGATAGGGGATGGATTCGATATCCCCGACAGTCCCCCCGATCTCAATGATCGTCACATCCACACCGGTCTGCTTGCCGACGGTGAGGATCCTCCGCTTGATTTCATCCGTGATATGGGGAATGATCTGCACCGTGCGGCCAAGGTAGCGTCCCTCACGCTCCTTCTGAATGACCTCCTGGTATATCTGACCGGTAGTTATTGAATTGGCCTTTTTGATGGGAGCCTTGGTGAAACGGGCATAGTTGCCGAGGTCAAGATCAGTTTCAGCACCATCATCAGTAACGTAGACTTCACCATGCTGATAGGGGCTCATGGTACCGGCATCCACATTGAGGTAGGGATCAATCTTGATCATCTGGACGTTCAATCCACGACTTTCAAGCAGATTTGCCAAAGAGGTTGCCGCCAGCCCCTTCCCGAGACTGGAGCAGACTCCACCGCTAAAAAATATATACTTCTTCATGTAAGAGCATTATACGGAAAAGTGTTTGCAAGTACAACGGCTGTGAGCCTGAGGGCTGTTACTCGGAGAGCACCAGCCGTCTGACAGAGGGCATGTACTTACGCTTCTTGATTCTGCCGAACAGATAGCCTATTGCGAACCCTGCTGCCAGTCCGGCAAACCCGCCCAGGGCCTGAATGCCTTCTCCTGCATCCTCAACAAGGCGTCCGGTTACCAGGAACCCGACGAGGAAGAGAAGCAGGGGGAAGATCAGTACCATGAACCCCGAGAAGATGGTTCTGCCTGGTGGGAGATACACCTCCACTCGGTCTCCGGGTTTGATGTCGAGATCTCCGGGTATGGTGGCGGTGTAGGTATGGGCCTTGATGTTGCAGAACGAGTTTCCTGCACAGCTTTCACAGGCAGATGCGGTGCAGCTCAGTACTGCCTGGTTGTTCTGCAGCGAAACTACGGTGGAAATTTCTGTCATATCACGTTCTCTCCTCTTCGGGAGTCTCTACCGGAATACGGAGAAGTTCGATTGTTTTTGCCTTCCCGTCACTCCCCAGCTCAATGATCACTCCCTGAGCTTCCAGGTTATTCCAGCAGTCGGCGGAACGTTCCGGTATCTGGGAGATGAATTTCCTGATTTCTATCTCAGGAGCAAGCCCGCCGACACTGTTCAGGCTGCCACAGCGTCCGTTGTCCGTGATCACAGCGGTTCCCCCGGGGAATATCCTGGCATCGGCACTGAGTGTTTTTGTATGGGTCCCGACCACTGCCGATACGGTCCCGTCAGCCAGAAAGAACATGGAGTTCTTTTCTGCCGTTGTGGTGGCATGAAACTGCAGGATCACATAGGGGGTGAGGCTGCGCACCTTCTCTGCCAGTGCCGGCAGGAAGGTAAAGGGATTGCTGAGGTGGACCCGCTGGAATCCTGACTGGCCCAAGAGGGTGATCACACCAACCTGCAAGTCGCCGGTATCGAACAGACGCCATCCCCATCCGGGGTTGCCGGGAGGATAGTTTGCCGGTCTGACCATGTAGGAGGCCTTTTTCAGATGCTCCACCATATCCTTCTTGTAGTATGTTTTCTCCCCCGTGGTCAGGGCATCGATTCCGATCTTCTTCAGATAGATGGAGTGATTCTTTCCTATACCGAAACCGCCGGTAGCTCCCTCACCATTGGCCATGATGAAATCTATGGGACGCTCCTCCTTCAATTTCCTGACAGCCTGCTTGATTGAATAGATTCCCGGTTTTCCTACAATTTCCCCGAATGCCGCTATGGTTAGACTCATGCATACAATGTATTGATGTTTGTCCTCTTTGGCAAGCTTGATTTTTCAGCCTATTCCTTGCTGAAACGGTTCACAGGGAGTATAATATGTATAGATACGGGGTGGCAGAACGCACCTGCTGTTGTATCCTCATGAGTTTCTGTCATTACTGTAACTCAGGAGGTGGCCTATGCATATTCTCTTACACAATCTGATTGGATTTACTCTCAAAGCTACGGATGGTGAAATAGGCCGGGTTCATGACCTCTACTTTGATGATGAAACCTGGACTATCCGTTATCTGGTGGTAAAGACCGGAAGCTGGTTTTCGGGGAGGATGGTGCTGATCCCGCACAGTGAGCTTGGTGATCCTGACTGGGAACACCACCGCTTTGTCGTCGACCTGACTTGCCGGCAGGTCAAGGAGAGTCCGGATATCGATACCGAAAAACCGGTATATCGTCAGCAGGAGATAATTCTGCACGATTACTATCAGTGGCTGCCGTACTGGAAGGTCGGTGTGGGCAGTGCCTTCAGTCCAATACCGCAAACGCAGGACCTGGGGAAAGAGAAGCCTGTCGGGGAGGAGGCTGAGACCGGAAAACGTGGGCATGATGGGCATCTGCGTTCCCTGCGCCACATTCGGGGATACTATATCCATGCCCAGGACGGGAACATCGGACATGTAGATGACTACATAGTGGACGACTGCTGCTGGAAACTGGCCTACATAGTGGCCGATACCCGCAACATCTTCCCCGGCAAGAAGGTGATTCTTCCCGTTGACAAGGTGATATCCGTAGAGTGGCTTGACTACAGCGTTCATATCAGGATGAACCGGGAAGAGGTGCGGAATGCCCCGGAGTTCAATGCCCTGGATCTTGATGTTGATGAGAATGCCCCCAAGGGGACCTACTGGATTGCCCTGCCGGCAAAGACCCGCCACAATGCCGATTGTACCTATTACAACAATACGAAGAACGGGTACTTCACCGAGAGGGAAGAGGGGACACCCTGCAGCAAGTGCGGCGGATAGTGATACGGCGGTTGCCGGATCAGGACAACCGCCAGACCTGTTTCTGTGAATGATCAGCCTGTTGTAGTGAGTTCAAAGGGCCAGGCTGCGAGGCCGCCCTCCATTACCTTCACATTACTGTATCCCAGGCTTTTGAGGTAGCATGCCGCTTCATATCCACGTAGTGAAATTTTGCAGTAGGTGATGATCTCTGTCGATTTTTCTGAGGGCAGTTTGTCGGTTGAAGAGCGCAGCATTCCGAGCGGGATCAGATGTTCACCCCGGTCAAGGCGCATGGCCTTAAACTCATCGGTCCCTCTGACATCAAGGAGGAATAGTTTCTCTCCGCTTTCCAGCCGCCTGTTCACCCCTACGGCACTGATTCCCGTCATGAAGCCGCGCCATTTGTTTTCAAGCACATGGGCGGCCTGGATGAAGTTGTCAATTGCCGGAGAGAAGGGTGGGGCATAGGGCAGATCAAGGTTAATCAGCTGGGAGATGCGCATGCTGCCGTGAAGGGCCATAGCTGCCATGGCAAGCCGCTTGGAGACATCCCCGGTCCCAACCGCCTGCATGCCGAGGATACGTCCAGTGGATTTTGCGGCAAGCATCTTTATGATAATGGGATTTGCTCCCATGAATCCCGGTTTATCGGGGGCGGCATGGATGGAGGTTATGAGGTTCTCGAACCCTTCCTGCTCTGCCATCTTTTCAGAGAGACCGGTTCCGCCGGCGGTAAAATCAAAGACTTTGCAGATCCCGGTACCGATTACTCCGTCGTACTCTTCCACATTCCCGAAGAGAGCATTCTGGGCCGCCACACGACCCTGCAGGTTGGCTGCATCCCCCATGGGCCAGGGCTGCCGCTCGCGGGTGACGAGATTGGTAATCTCAACACAGTCCCCTGCAGCATAGATATGGGGATCCGGGGTCTGCATGAACCGGTTGACCAGGACACCTCCCCGGTTGCCTACGGGTAATCCGGCACTCTTGGCCAGGTTGCCGTTAGGGCGAACTCCGATGGAGAAGATCACATGGTCGCAAGCTATCCTGCGGCCATCCGCCAGCGTTACTCCGGTTACATGCGAGTCGCCTTCTATGGAGGCAACTCCCACGCCGGTTATGATGGAGACCCCCTTGGAGCGCATGTGGTTTTCCACCAGCTTTGCCATCTCCCAGTCAAGGAATGAGAGTATCTGATCCAGCATCTCGACAATGGTGATCTGGATGCCTGCCAGCTGCAGGGCTTCGCAGGTCTCTATTCCAATGAGTCCGCCGCCGATGATAACGGCTTTCTTGACCCGCTTTTCGGTGGCGACGGCTTTGAGGCGAATGGCATCTTCCATGCTCTGCAGTGAATCCACTCCGTCAAGCTCTATACCCTGAAGGGGAGGGGTTATGGGAGTTGCTCCTGTCGCCAGGATCAGCTTGTCATATCCGATTGTGCTGGACTCTCCGGTAGCGAGGTTCTTCACGGTCACCTCTCTGTCTGTGCGGTCAATGGCGGTAGCTTCTGTCTCAGTCAAGGCCCTGATATTCTTCACTGCGGAAAAGAATCCGGGGTCCCGTGGGGCTCCTGTCGGGGTGGATATGAGTTTATTCGGATCATCAAATACCCCTCCGACAAAGTAGGGGTATCCGCAGGATGCCATGCTGAGGTATTTTCCTTTTTGAACGATAGTTATTTCAGCATCCTGATCGTGACGCCTGATTTTGGATGCCGCCTTCGTTCCTGCGGCAGATCCACCAACAATTACATATTTCTTTGCCATAATACTACTCCTTAATAATGAACATATGTCAAAAATAGGCGGGGGTAGAAGTCCTGTCAAGGGATGGCGGGGCTTCTGAGGTGAATAGCAGCATGATAGATTTTCGGCATGTTAATAAATCTTAATGTTGCTGCAACAGCTTCTTAATGACGGTGAAGTAGCTTTGTATCACAGACAAAACGGAGGTTCTGAAATGCGTAAAGCCCTCCGGAAAAAAATTATAGGAGTTTCTATTATGAAAAAGATTACGATGATATTACTGGTCCTGATGGTAGCCGCAACGGCGCTCTTCGCAAACGGTATGCGTGAAAATGCCCCAAGGGCTGAGGAGCCGGGCTTCGGCAGGATCAGCGGTGAAGCGGTTACCCTGGAAGGGATTATAGAAGTTACGGATGATGCCGTACTGCTGAATGCGGACGAAGAGAGCTATGCGCTTTCAATGCAGCGTGGAGCTTTGCTTGATGTTGAACAGTATGATGCCGTTGTGGCGGAAATTACCGGTCTGCTCACCGATTGTGACGTATGTGACTATGACGGGCACATCATGGTCTACTCTGCAGTAGTGGAGGGAGAAGAGGTTGCAGCCGGAGATTACTATGGAGCCGGCCGAATGGGATATTCCCGGATGGATGACAAAGGGTTTGGCAACTTTCGTGATGCAGGAGTAGCTGGTCGGGCCCAGCAGAACTGGCAGGATGCAGATGACTACCGGGGTTCGCGCGGCAATGCTGGCGGCAGAAGCTCCGGCGGACGCCATCCGATGGACCGCAATACAATGATGCGTGGGAATGCTGACACCGGCAGAGGCGGTTTCGGAGCACGTCAGGTCCTGTAGTATGTTGCCGGTACAGTAAGGAAGGTACTGCACAACCAACGGGGCAGGCACTCATGAGAGGGCCTGCCCCGATTTGTCAGTACCGAGCCATACTGTGTATCTTTCATTGGACACTCTTTCACATACTGCGGAGTATCGGTTGAAACTGTATCAGAGGGTAAATCAATCCAGCCGAAGCGCATTCCCCTTTCGCATGATGGTAAGCAGCTTCCTCATATCTGCAAGCAGGGTATGCTTATCGGGTTCTCCGATGGGTTCTGGGGAGTAGGTATATCTGATAATTGCTGAGACTGTCTCTGAGACGGTATCAGAAAAGGCAGGCAGGCCCTCTGCTAGCGATGTGCCCCAGAGTTTCCAGCCTGTGACCGACGGAGCGGGCAGGGCGTTGGTTTTCCTGCCCCTTCTTACAACTCTCTTCAGCATCAGGGCGATCTTTCTGTCAAGCGGCAGCAGGCGGGGCAGCAGGAGAGCAGCCAGCACTATTGCAGCGAAAGCTGGAATAAGTATGTTCAACCGGGGGATTGGTAGCCATGTGTCCCTCTTCGCTGATTCCTCTTCACTTGACCCCTGTTCACTGAGTTCTATGCCGAGAGCGGCCAGTTGTTCCCGGGTAATGGTATCGGTGGAAATCCCCTGATCTGAAACCTCCGAGGCTAGGCCGATCATGGGCGGAGTCACTTCCCAGAGCCTCCAACCACTGCCTTCAACAAATACCTCGGGCCATTGATGTGATGCATAGCCGGTTATATGGGCAATGCTCGAGATCTCCGAATCATCAGCTATTTCTAGTAATCCCCGCTCGTGAAGCAACGCCTCGGCAGGCAGATCCTCATGATGCGGAATTGTGGTAAGAAAACCCTTTGCAATCCTCACGGGTATACCGTTCAGTCGGGCCAGGATTGCGGCTGCAGAAGAGAAGTGAAGGCAGTAGCCCTGCCTGGTCTGAAACAGGAAATCAGCTATGGGATCTTCCGATGCACTGGTATCGAGGGTGTAGGTAAAGTTGCCGGCAAAGTAGTTGCGAATATTGTTCAGAGTCTCTGAAGCGGATCCTCCAGCCAGTGAAGCGGCAAGATCGGAGAAGGTGTTCTGCACTGTAACAGGCAGCTGAGTGATCTGCCGCGTTAGCTCCTGGTCTGCCATGCGCAGCTGTGTTTCCTGTTGCGGATAGCTGTACAGTATAATCTCTTCATTGTGCCCCAGCGGAATGCCGCCTTCCGGCTCAAGCATCTCTGTGCGTGTGACCGGGTACAGCTGCCCTCCCAGCTGGAAGGCTATTGTGTTCTGCGTAAGGGGAATCCGCGGAAACATGTCTGCCTTTACCGTTACCAGGACCGTGATGATGCGGGAGGGATTCAAACCGGAACCGCTTACCTGTGGGGATCCTGCAATGATTGAAATCGGGTCAGCCGAATCCGCTGGTAGGGTGATTGGCGTTTCGGGTCTTTTCGGAGTACCTGATACCCACGCACTGCCGTTGAAGTGGTAGGCATGATCGGTTGTGAGGTACAGCGTCGTGCCGGGAGGGGCTTCTGCTGTGAAGAGCACCAGCTCTGTCAGGTATGGTCGGGCTCCCGTGAAGGACGAAGTTGCATAGGGATGACCGTATCCCGGCATGTTGTAGGTGATCGGCAGGCTCGGTGCAATGCTGAGCAGTCCTGAACGGATCATACGGGCAACATAATCGACGGTCCGGTCGCCTCTGGCCTCCGGATGCCTTTGCTGGGGTCCCCAAGCCAGCAGGGCGAGGGTGGTAACCAACGCAATGCCGAAAATGAGCAGTTTCGGCAGGCGTCGTGAGAGCCGTCCGGCTGCCATGCGAAGAGCCTCCGGACGGATATCTGCAGGCTGCCACGGAAGGGGAGTGTCGTCGGAACCGGAGAGGGATGCAGCCGGGGAGGATTGCACCGGATGCGGATCCAGCATGTAGCAGGCAGCACACAGTGAGAAGAACAGCGCCGTGGCGGTTCCGGGAAAGAGGAACAGCAGGAGGAGGGCAGCAAGCAGGATGGTCAGGATTATGGCAAGGCGCCTCCTTCTCCACAGAACTATCCTGACTCCTCCCAGGGTTATGAAATATCCTGCTGTGAATGAAAAGAGAAAGGAGACAGTTCCGTTTGCCTTACCCTCCTGCAGAAGCTTGAACCAGCCGGAATACATGGTATCGGAAATCGAAATGATGAAGAGTATGAAAAAGAGAGTGGCAAGAAGCATGGTTGCCCTGCGTATGTTCTTGAGAACCGCGGCCCTGCCAGCCGATCTTTGCAGCCGGTATTCAAGGCATGCTGCTAGGAGGGGGACTGCAAAGAGCAGTATGAGAAGGTGCGGGCCGGAGGCATTCAGCAGGAGATAGAGGCTCCCGTATCCGGCCAGGGGCAGCAGCATCAGGAGAAGGCACATACCAGCTGCTCCTCCAGTTCATTGCTTGCATGAATTTCGGTGATTGCCGTACCCTGCCTTACCAGCGCATCAATCAGCACGCCGGCCTGTTCCCTCTGTCGGTCATCCATAGCTTCAGTGATGGCCAGCAGGTGCCCGCTTTCCAGCTGATCCCAGAAATCAGGGTTGAGAAGCTGAAAATCTGTCAGGGGTGATACGATGTATATCGGCGAATTGCGGTTGCCTTCCAGGAAATCCGACGGTATTTCGTGTGCATCAAATTGCAGGGTAAGAGTCATTTCATGCAGGCGGCGAACCTCCTCCTCACGGCTGAGGGAATATCCTTCCCAACCGGGAAATCCATGGATTGTTATGGCGTGGTTCTCACTGCAGGCACTCCATATCAGCGCCAGGGCAGCCTCTATGGCAGTATCCTCACAGATTGGATTGCGTGTAACCCTTCTCCTGTCAAGGAAGAGGTGGATGCTGCTGCTGCCAAGGGTGTCAAAGTCCTTCATGACGGGGTTGCCGAGCTGGGCAAAGCGTTTCCAGCTGATATGGCGGGTCTCATCCCCGCGCCTGTATTCATGCAGTCCGGAAAATGTGTGGTACTCACCGTGGATTCCGGTTCTTGTTACCAGATGTCCGTAGGTCGGCTGATGCCGGGACATCGTCAGCCGCAACTGGAGCAGACGGGGATAGATATAGAAGGTTTTTGGCCATATAGGCAGTGATAGGGATAGGAGGCCAGAAAAACCGGTGATGACAAGATCTGAAACGCCCATGGTATAAATACCGCGTAACCCGGCATAGATGTCCCGCGAGAATATGTCCCGGTCTCCCGGCCCCAGCCGTACCATGCGATCCGGGATCACCTGCTTGTCACGCTGGTGGATCCGTGCGAACGAAGTCCTGACCGCAGGGGCCGGCAGTATCGATGCGGTAGTGAGGTTCAACCTGTACTGGATAACTTCGCCCTTCTGCACATCCGCATGGCTATGCCTGAAGTGCTGGGAGTATTTCAGTGTGACAGCACTGCCAACCAGGACTATCTGATCAAACAGGAAGATGAGAAACCAGAATCGGGCAGCCTTGATATATAGGCCTCCGAAATAGCGACTGGCCAGATAGAGTAACGCAGAGATCAGTATGAACGGGATAATCCTTGCTGCATGGGGAATTACCCTTCTGTTCATATGGCTACCCGGTTTTCATGCACCTTCATGGGGGTTTATCCTATAGGGATTGTCAGGACCGCCGCTGTTGAAGCGATGAAGTGCTCTATAGGTCTGCCCTGGCTGCGGGATTCCGGCGTCAGCACAAGCCGGTGACGCAGCACCGGACTGGCTGCCTTGAGTATATCTTCCGGGATCAGGAATTCTCTGGCTTCCAGAGCGGCATGCGCCTGTGCAAGTCTGATAATATGCTGCAGACCCCTCGTACTGACGCCATGCTGGAAGAATTTCGATTCCCTGGTTG
Source organism: uncultured Spirochaetales bacterium (assembly GCA_964605195.1). Classification (GTDB taxonomy): domain Bacteria; phylum Spirochaetota; class Spirochaetia; order JABMQR01; family JABMQR01; genus CAZSBC01. The sequence goes on from CAZSBC010000002.1 coordinate 53,108, forward strand.
CCTGGGCCAGCGATACGGCGAAATTCCGTATCTCCTCCTTCATTGCTATCGAGGCAATGCGCTTCCTGACTGCCGTTATCTCTTCAGGGGAGGCTACTTGTGAAACCCGGTCAACGGCATCCCGGTCCTTGAAGGCATCGATGAGAAACGATTCAGTCTCCGGATCCGGGTACCCCGGGGTCATGCTTACCCCGAAGCGGTCCAGTTGCGATTCCGGCAGTTTGTAAGTGCCGGCATACCAGTTGGGATTCTGGGTAGCGGCAACGATGAATGGATCAGGTAAGGGAAAGCGTTGCCCGTCTATGGTGACTGCCTGTTCCTGCATGGCTTCCAGCAGGGCTGACTGGGTACGGGCTGGTGCCCTGTTCAACTCATCGGCAAGGATCAGCTGCCTTCTCAGCGGGCCCTCCCTGAAGATGAATTCACGCTTCACGGGATCCCAGATCGTCATCCCGGTGATATCGCCGGGCATCAGGTCCGGGGTGAACTGTATGCGTCCGAACTCCAGTCCCGTTGCCCGTGCTATGCAGTGAACCAGCGTGGTCTTCCCCACTCCGGCAACATCCTCAATCAGCAAGTGCAGCCCGGAGAGGACCGACAGGATAGCCAGTTCAACGACAGCCCGCTTACCGATGAACCCCTTACCTGTTTCAGCAATCAGATCTTGCAGCTTCCTGTGGACGAAATCGATCGATTGGAATTGTGAATGTTCCATGCTTGTCCTCCCGATCCTTCATATTACGCTGGTTTGGGATTGCGTTTCCCGCACTGGGAAAGTATAGCATGCTGCATGGCAGCCGTCCAATGATCCGTTTTCAGGAACAGGGAATCAAGTTGGGGATGTATGGAGAGGGAACCGGAAGGGTCGGGACAGGCCCTCGTGATCGACCTGTCCCGTTTTGCCGGTTGTCAGCGTGCCGCTGTGATGGTGAACTGGGGCATAAATGGATGAAAGCCCCAGTCGCCATGCTTCTCGCTGCCCGAATCAGGGCCGAAGTCGACCACATTTGCATCGGCAGGTACGGTGAAATCGGCATCGGCCGGATCGGAGAAGTGCCAGAAGTTAAAGGTGGCGGTAACATCAGGCACTGCTGTGATGGTTGCCCCGGTGGTGTAGGTGAAGGGAGGAAGGACGGCATTCATCCCGCCTGTTCCCGTGGCGGAATCGATATGCACCGGATTCGAGGGATCATAGGTGTCATAGGCGGAGGAGCTGCCCCAGAAGGGATCATCGCTGAAGAGGTCTATGACCGAGGTGGAGCCTGAGGCTGAGTCGGGATGTTCGGGGAAGTCGTTGGAGGGATCTGCATAGTCAACGCCATCCTCCTGCGCCAGGATGAGGAAGTTGGCATTGCCCGGTTCCACGCCACGTCGCATCCAGTACCACCCGGAGGGGTAGGCGGCCCGTACCGGTGAGTCGATCTGCGTATCGTCAAGGTGCACGAGGATGTCACGTTTCCAGAGGTTGTCCACCGGGTTGAAGTAGAACCTGAATGTATAGGTATCCTCGTCGCCGTCAGTGGTGAACTCCAGGGCATAGGTGTCTTCGGTGGCGGTGGTGGGGAAGTGGAAGGCTGCAAGCATCTCCACCTCAATATAGAGAGGGACGATGTCGTAGTGTTCATAGGTTTCTCCTGGTGTATATGCCCCGGAGGGGTTGTTCAGGATGTCGCTGAAGGAGCTCCCGTCTGCATTGGTCGCATTGGGGGCGAAGTTGATGACTTCCGGGGTCTCCCTGCTGGCATTGACCACATTAACGGAATTGGAGCTGGAGTCAAAGAGCGCAAGGTTAATGACGGCCATGCGGTAGACACTCGGGGTGATGCTGATACTCTCCTCCGAACTGGGGCAGAAGAGATCACAGGATATGCTGAACAGCAGCATACAGCAGATGAGAATGGTTGTGATGGTTCTGGACATGTTTCCTCCTTCACAGCTGATACCTACTCTGGAGGCTATCAGCTCTTTGGTCCTGAAAATACCGATACACTCTTATCGGTAACTCATTGTAACACAGCTTTTGCCCCAGCGGTACAACTGCGCGGTAAAGTTGCCGTTGAAACGTGTTGTGACTGGTAAAAGTGTGTTATAGTGGAGTAAGAGTGGTAAATCCACACTTGGAGGGTTCTGTGAAGATTCTGATACGGCTGTTTTCACATCCGGTGGTTTTCATTGCAGCACTGCTGATCATGGCTGTCTTCATGACGGCGGTGCTTCCGGCCCAGGCGAGAAAGGCAGCTGAATATACACCGGAGGGCATGAGTTTTGATACCTCCTTCTTCTATGCTCCAGCTGCCGTCCCTGAGATGATTGCCTCCTTTGGTGAGAGCGGACGGGCTGCATACATACGGGCCCGGTGGACGTTTGATCTGCTCTTTCCCTTTGTATACGGCTTTTTTTGCCTCTCAGCGGCAGCCTTCGGCCTATCCCGCCTGAAAACGGGTACTGATCGTTGGCGGTATCTGGTGCTGCTGCCGCTGCTGGCAGTCGGTTTTGACCTCCTGGAAAACAGTTTTGTGACTGTCCTGATGCGTCTCTATCCTGAAGGGTCGCCGCTGCTGGCCTTGCTTGCTGCAGGATCCACACTCTGCAAATGGATCGCTGTCATCCTGAGTTTTTCCCAGGCACTCATCCTGCCTGTCACTGCCTGGGTACTGTATCGGAAAGCGACAGCGGCTGAGAGCCGTTAACAGCAGCAGTATGGCAAATCATACATAAGGGGGGATTATGATTGAACATGTTCATGAGCATATTATCGAGGAGGTGAAGACCAATACCCGTACCGATACAATCTTTGTGCTCACCTCAATCCTGCTGAACCTGGTGGTGCTGGCCATCAATTCAGCCCTTGGTTCGGAAGACGAGGGGTCGGTGAACTATCTTGTCATGGCAATTTTCACGCTCCTGCTGGTGGTGGTAAATCTGGTGGCTATCTTCGGGCTCTTCAAGGGGCGGCAGACCAGGCAGAAGCTGGTGGACGGACTGCTGCGGATCTACCAGGATAACGGAGTGGATGGTTACTATGACCGTTCGCTGCTGGAGTCCTACCGTACACGGTACCTGATGTTCATCATGGTCGTGGTGGCCACAGGAGTGGTCGGGGCCATCGTTCCCTTCTTCCTATAGGGGAATCTGCCAGGAAAAGCTCTCCCCGCGGGCTGCGGGGACATAGCAGGAATGCTCTTCGTCCCATATGAGAAAGGCAGGGTACTGTTCTCCCTCCTCAAGGAGCGGGAGGGGTCCCGGACCGGCCCAGCCTGCTCCCTTCACTGGTGAGTAGATGTCATAACGTATCGATATCAGGGAATCTTCCGCCAGGGCAGTTGCCGATGCATAGACGGCAAGTACTTTCGCAGTGATCGCAACCGACGTATTCCTGCTGAAGAATGATTTTGATCTTGAACATTCCACCACCTCAATGAGCAGCTTTTCCGGGGCATTGAGCTGCATCAGGGCATATTCCCGTGGTGATATCTCGGCCTGCAGGGGTAGGCCTCCAAGCAGGAACGTCATCAGTGTGACCAGTAACAGCAGCTTTTTACCCCTCATCATGACTCCTCCCATCAGTGTTCAGCGTACCATGAGAAGGCTGCATAATGAAGAGATGCATAGCCAATTTTGCCATAACCTGTTATAATGACGGGCTGAAAGAGAACGTACAGGCAGCAACGGGAGATAGTGTTTTACGCGTATGGATAGAAAGTTTGACAGGATTCTGGTTTCCTCCAGCGAGTGGACAGTTAACAATACCGGAAAGGCACTAGCCCTGATCGGGCTGCTCACTATCCTTGCCGTATTCGGTCTGTCAAGGCTGACCCTTGATATGACGTTCTACTCCCTGATGCCGAGAAGATCCGAGAAGGTTGCAGATCTCCGTGTCATTACCGAAACCTATCCCGCTGCAAGTGCCATCATAGCGGTGGTGGAGAGTGACGACCCGCAGCAGTTGCGTAGAGGGGTCGATGCAGTCGTCGAAGCACTGGAAGGGGATGCGTTCAGCGACATAGTAGCTATGGTCCGGTCTGGTATCGATGTTGAGTCAGAGGATGGGCATACCGCACTGGCACAGATTGCCCTGCTGCAGAGTGCCGGGGAGATGGTACCTGCTGACTCGGCTGATCAGAGCCTGCTTGCTCCCGGCCTCTTTATTTCAGCAATCAACGGGGTTCTCACAGAGACCCTGCAGAAGCATGCCATGACACCGCATGAACAGAATAATGGCCGGGAAGTCCTCTCGGATCTGCAGAATCTCATGAGAATATACCTGGATGAAGGGGCGATATCATCCACATCGGCCTTCTCTTCCCTGATGCGTTCCCTGCTTGCTCCAGACCCCTATTTCATCAATGATGATGAGAATATGGCCCTTGTCTACATTCTTCCCAGCTTCACCGTGCACGACATCATGAACCTGACTGGTAACGTCAACAGGATCGAACGGGCGGTCAAGCAGTCAGCTGCCGAAAGCGGGGTGACTGCCGGTATTACCGGCCTGCCGGTTGTCGGCAGGGATGAGGCGGTGACCAGCGAAGAGGGGCTGGCAGTATCATCCCTCTTTGCCCTGGCCCTTATCATCTTCCTTCTCATTGTCAATTTCCGCATGAAATCGGTTCCCCTGCTGGCCGGGATTCCGCTGCTGATCGGAATGGTCTGGACCGCCGGAGCGGCGGGGATCCTGCTTGGGCGGCTCAATATCATGACGGCGATGTACCTGGTTGCATTGCTCGGCCTTGGGGTGGATTTTGCCATCCATTATCTGACGGCATTCATGCATGAGCGGGAGACGGGGAAACCCTTTCTGGCAAGTATTTCAGAGGGGGTTGGAAAGAGCGGGCGCAGCATTGCAGTCGGGGCTCTGACAACTGCGGCAGCCTTCTTCGCCCTGCTCGTTGCCGATTCCGAACTGGTCTTTGAGCTGGCCGTCGTTGCGGGAACCGGGGTGCTCTGCGAACTCCTGGCAATGCTGCTTGTTTTACCCGTTCTCCTCTCGCAGCGGGACAGATGGATCAGCAAGTACAACCGCAGGGATTCAATCATCCACCAGCGGTCGTCATTCAGCCTTGGCATGGCAATCGGTTCCCTGATTGGGAAGGTTCCCCTGCTCTTCTTTTCCGGGGCAGTGTTACTGGTGGGGGTGCTGCTGGCTTTCGCCCCGGGTGTGGAGGTGGAGACCAATATCATGGAGATGGAGGCCGAGGGGCTGGAGTCAATCGATCTCCAGGAGAGGATGGTTGAAGGGTTTGCCATGGCACCCGATGCCCTCTATATCCTCAGCGGTTCCCTGGAAGAGAGCCGGGAACTGAATCGGCGTCTTGAAGCCCTTGAGAGTGTCTCAGCAGTTGATGCAGTTACCGATCTGCTTCCCGCAGCCGAAAGCCAGCAGCACTCCATCAACCTGATGAATCGGATGGTTCAGCTGGTCGAGGAAGCTGCTGCGGGTGAGATGGTGTATGCCCCTGCAGTTCTGGCGGACCTGCAGCTGGAAATCGGGATGCTGCTTGACAACCTCAAGATATTTGCTCGCAGAACCGGATATCCCGGAACAAGGGAGCTGGAGAGGCTGGTAAACCGCTGTCTGCTTGATACCAGGGTGCTGATGCGCTGCTTTGCTGTTCTTGAGGGGGATCTTCTGCAATATATCAGGAGATCGCTTCCGCAACAGCCCCTTGCTCTTGATGATCTTGACAGCAGCCTTTGGGCCCCCTATATGGAAACGGTTGAAGGGGGAACTCCGGCCGCTGAGAATCTGGTTACCATCTATGCCGCAGATAATCTCTGGGAGGAGGCCAACAGAGAGGCGCTTTACGGAGAACTCCTTGAAGTGACCGGCAAGGCCACCGGTATTGTCATGGCAGCCGACCAGATCACCAGTATAGCCCGCCGGGACGGGGTACGGGCAACGCTCATAGCACTGCTGGTCATCTCGGCAATTCTCCTGATTGATTTCAGGAACATCAAGCTCACACTCATCACAATACTGCCGCTGCTTGCCGCAATCGGTTCACTCTTCGGCTTCATGGCCCTCTTTGACATCAAGTTTGACTTTATCAATATCATTGCAATCCCCCTGCTTGTCGGGATAGGCATTGATGACGCCATCCATATCAGCCACCGCTACCGTGATGAGGGGAGAGGTAGTATGGGACTTGTGGTGAAGACCATCGGCAGGGCAATACTTATGACCTCGTTGACAACGATGGTGGCCTTCGCATCGTTCATTCCCTCGATCATGCGGGCAATGCGCTCCACCGGAATAGTGCTGACGGTTGCCATGTTGCTGGCACTGCTCTTCTCAATTTTCCTTCATGGAGCCCTCCTGGTCATCGCACGGGAGCGCATGGGACTGAACCTGCAGCCGTGGAAGCGTAACAAATCCATATAATGTAAGTGATTGTATTCTCCCAATAATGAGTTGTTCCATCGCAGAATATGTACTATAATTTCCCAATGGAACTGCCAGTATTATCTGTACTTACCAGTATCGAGAAGGAACTGCCTTACAAGCTCTACGGAGCAGGGCATGATTACCAGCAGCTGGAGATAGACCGCCCCTTCGGTTTTCCTGTCTACCAGATGATTCTCTGCAAGGAGGGGCATGGGACCCTGTATGTGCATGAGCATGAGTTCCAGGTATATCCCGGAATGGCAATCGTCCTCTTTCCCGACGAGAACCACTCCTATTATCCAAAATCTGACAACTGGGTGGTGAGCTGGATATCCTTCGGGGGATATCACCTCAAGGATCTGCTCGGGAAGATGAATATAAAGGAGTCTGGGGTCTTCGATGTTGAGAATCCTGACCGGATAGACAAAAAGGTGCAGCAGGCGGTCTCCCTGCTGGGCGAGCAGTCCACGGCCAGCAGACTGGAATCAAGTGTACTGGTATACTCAATGATTCTCGACTGCTACTACCTCTTCAACAAACAGGGGGATCTGCTCTACAAGGATGAGAAGAATATCCTGCAACCGGCTCTCTATATCATCCGCAATGAGTATCGCCGACCTATTACCCTTGATGAACTTTCCAATGCCTGCGGGATGAGTGTCCAGCACTTCTGCCGCATCTTCAAGGAGGCGCACAACTGCAGGCCCTCCGAATATATTAACTCCATCAGGATATCAAAGAGCATTGAGCTGCTCCTGAATCATCGCAGCATGAAGA
>CAZSBC010000003.1:0-7664 GCA_964605195.1 uncultured Spirochaetales bacterium
AACGGACATGACCACTTCTCCGCCTGCCATTTCGCGGAAGAGCAGCTGAAATGACTGAACAACCAGACAGAAGAGATAACCGGTATGGCGGTGTCATAGCCGCTTTCATTACTCCCTGCCGTGCTCCGGGAGAGCCGGATCCTGGACAGACCGAGAGACTCTCCTCGCTCCTTATTGAAAAGGGATGTCACGGCATCTTTGCGGCCGGCTCAACCGGTGAACAGCCCCTGCTGGATGAGTCCCATCGGCGGGATATCATCGCTGCCGTTCGCAAGGGAGCCGGTGACGATGCACTGGTCTTTGCCGGCATCAGCGGATGCGGGATCAGGCAGGCTCTGTTGTATGCAGCCAATGCCCGTGATGACGGTGCAGATGTTGCGGTGATCATGGCGCCCTTCTTCCTCAGTTGCAGCCAGCAGGACCTGTTGGAGTATGTCCGGCGCATTGCTGATGACAGCCCCCTTCCTGTTGCGATATACAACCATGTCCGGATGCCTTCACAGTTTTCGGCGGAAACTGTGAAAACGCTGTCAAAGCATGAGAATATCGTTGCCATCAAGGATACGGATACGGATCAAGAGCGCTCACTGACCATTGCGGCAGCCCTGGCAGGAGAACCGATAGCGTTCTTTCAGGGAAGAGAGCCCTTTTTACTGGATTCTTTCAGGACTGGAGTTGCAGGCTGTGTCTCAGCGCTGGCAAATATTGCACCGGAACTGCATCGGCAGCTGTATGATGCCGTGCTGGATGGCGACATGGCAACTGCCGCAGCATGCCAGAGCAAGATCGACCATCTTATCAAGATATTCGAGCTTCCCGAATCCAGAACCTCTTTTGCAGCCTTCTGTCATGCGATCAGGAGAATTGCCATGCAGCGAGGATGGCTAGAGACGGGAAACGGTATGCTGTCGGGGTTTACTCCCTCCCCCCGACACGACGCACAACTGCTTGACATAGCTCGGGAAGCCGGACTGGAGATCTGTGATGACAAAGATCTCACTTCAGACTGATATTCTCGTCGGTGGCGGTGGTATGGCCGGAGTAATGGCAGCCACTGCCGCGGCACGCTGCGGAGCAAAGGTCATCCTCTGCCAGGACCGGCCTGTGCTCGGGGGTAATGCCTCGAGTGAGATAAGGATGCATGCAGTAGGGGCAGACTGCAGCGGTGGACGGGGTATTGCCCTTGAAACTGAGGCCCGGGAGGGGGGGGTTATAGAGGAAATCAGGCTGGAGAATTCAGTCAGGAATCCCCAGCGCTCCCCATCGGTCTTTGACCTGATACTATATGATTTGTGCCGTAGGGAGCCGAATATTACCCTGCTACTCAATACCGTGATAACAGGCTGTGAGCAGCGAAACGGGCTTATCAGGAACGTGACGGCAAAGAACTTTCAGGCCGAAACGTATTTCGATATTTCCGCCAAGGTATATATTGACTGCACCGGGGACGGGGCCCTGGGCCTGCATGCCGGGGCTGAGTACCGCCAAGGGCGTGAAGCCGCATCGGAGTTCTCTGAGTCATTAGCAGGACCCCGTTCTGACAATAAACGGCTGGGAACATCGCTAATGTTCCAGGCCCGCCTTCATGACAGACCTATGCCCTTTACAGCCCCTCCCTGGGCACGCAACTTCACGGAAAATCAGCTGGTGCTGCGTCCGCATGCCGATATAAGCCGGAATGTCGATACCGGGCTGGAATATGGGTACTGGTGGCTAGAGTGGGGCGGCAACCTGGATACCATCGGTGATAACGAGAAAATCCGTGACGAACTGCTGGCTGTCATGCTGGGAGTTTGGGACCACGTGAAGAACGGTGGTGACCATGGTGCCGACAACTGGGCCCTGGAGTGGATGGGCTTCCTTCCCGGCAAGCGGGAGAGCCGGCGCTTTACCGGGCTTACTACGCTTACCCAGGATGATATCATGGAATCGGTGGCGCAACCTGATGCCATCGCATACGGCGGCTGGCCGATTGATGTCCACCCGCCGGGAGGAGTGGATGCCGTCAGTGAGGAGCCGTGTACCCAGCACCGGGTGCCCCATCTCTATGACATACCGCTGAGAGCCTGTCTGTCAAGAAACATCAGCAATCTGATGTTTGCAGGGAGAAATATTTCGGTATCCCATATTGCCCTTGCATCGACCAGGGTCATGGCTACTGTGGCAGCAATAGGACAGGGGGTTGGAACTGCGGCAGCCTGTGCCGTTAGGGAGGGTGTGCCGGTCTCAAAACTGCCGGAACATATGGACATGATGCACTCTTTCCAGCAGCAGTTGCTGCGTGATGATGCCTTCCTGATAGGCATCGGGAATGAAGATCCCAATGACCTCGCCCGAAGGGCTGTCCCAACGGCTTCCAGCCAGCTACCGGATGGGGTTGCCGGGAATGTAAACTCCGGTCAGACCCGTTCAGTCCACGGTGCAGGCGGAGTTGCTTCCCATCGTACTGAGCCGGGTTCCTGGCGCTGGATGAGTGATCCCGAATGCACCTTGCCGCAATGGATTGAACTGGCCTGGGAAGAACCAGTGTCTATCGGATCCGTTGAACTAGTCTTTGATACCGGAATGCATCGTGTGCTTACCCTCTCTCAGAGTGACACCTACACTGCCATGATGCAGTGGGGGCAGCCGCAGATAGAAACAGTTCGTGACTATTCAATCGCAGTACGGGTAGCTGGCAGTTGGAGTACCTTGCTGCATGTCACGGGTAATTACCAGCGAAAACGCGTACATGTACTCGACGGGCATGTGCTGACAAAGAGAATGAGATTCACCGTGATGAAGACAAACGGGATTGACCATGCCAGGATTTGTGAAATCCGGGTCTATGGATAGCGTTTTTGCGTTGGCCTGTTATTGACAGCAGAAGAGGCGGATAGTACTATAAATACTGTCATGACAGTGTCATAACACAATCCGTATGCAGGAGGAGACTATGGGTGATTTATCCTGGAGATTTGATGAAAATGAGTTGCGGAATGTACAGGAGGTGCTTGATTCCGGCTTCGGCAGCAGCACCTCCGGCAGCATGAACAGCCGGTTTGAGCGGGCCTTTGCAGATCGTTTCGCGATGGATTATGCGGTCTCCTTCAATTCGGGGACCACGACACTGCATGCCGCCTTATGGGCCCTTGGAGTGCGATACGGGGATGAGGTGATCACCACCCCGCTGACTGTGATATCATGTATGAATGCCATCATCTACTGCAATGCTATTCCGGTCTTTGCCGATGTCGATCCCGACACATTCCTCATTGATCCCGATGACATTGAGCGAAAGATCACCGATAGAACAAAGGCCATCATGCCCGTTCACCTCTACGGACAGGTGTGTGACATGGAGAGGATAATGGCTATTGCCAGGAAATACAACCTGGGAGTAGTCGAGGATTGTGCCCAGTGCTATCTCGGAACCCATAAAGGTCAATTGGGAGGAACCATCGGGGATGTAGGCAGCTGGAGCATGGAGAATTCCAAGCACCTCACTACCGGGGATGGGGGAATCATTGCTACTGACAGTGAGGCTCTAGCCCTGCGGATCCGCAAGCTGAATACCCAGGGGCAACGAAACGCAACTGCCGTCAGCGGGCAGACCAGGGTCGATAAGGCTATCTACCAGGACCCGGCCTTCAAGCGGCATGACACGTACGGTTTCATGTACCGGTTGCCGGAAGTTGCGGCAGCCCTTGGGCTGGCTCAGGTAGCAAAGCTGGACTGGTTTGTGCGGAAGCGGGAAACAATGGCTGCGATGTACCGGGAAGTCATGGAGGGAAGCGCCCTTTTTGCCATCCAGAAAACACCCGAAGGTGACCGGCACAGCTATTACACCTTTGCTGCCCGTCTCCTTGATGAACAGATAAGCTGGTATGAGTTCAGGGACAAATACCGGGAGTTCGGCGGGGATGGCATCTATGCCGCCTGGGCGCTCTGTTATGAAGAGGATACCATTGCGGAAGTGCATGACCTCTTTGAGCAGATGGGGCTCGGGGGAAGGTTCATAACTGAGCGAGGAATCTGCCCGCAGGCGGAAAGGATCCAGCCGCAGCTGATGCAGTTCACCACAAACCAGCGGGATGAGGCTGAGATGGTCGCTCAGGCGGAAGCCCTGAAGAAAACCATAGCATGGTTTTCCCTATCGCCCCGGTGACGGAAAGAGGGCTAGAATAATGGAGATACCTGCCGGAACAGAGTATGTCGTAACGGTAACCGGGGAAGTTCCTGCCGACCGTTTGGGGATGGTATCAGCTCATGAGCATCTCTACTGTGATATCTCTTCCCACTCCGGCAACAAGGACAACATTATCCAGAATGTTGACTTGATCGTCGAAGAACTCGATGCTTTCCTGCAGGTCGGCGGGAGGACTATCGTTGAAGTGACCCCTGCAGATATCGGCCGCAATCCGGCAGCCCTTAAGCTGATAAGCGAGAGAAGCGGAGTACAGATAGTCAGCGGTATTGCCTTCTATGACCACCGGACACTCCCTGGATGGTTACATGACGCTACAGTGGAACAGATAGCCCGGTTCTTTATCAGCGAATTGGAGAAGGGAAGTGACGGAGTGCGGGCAGGACTGATAGGTGAATTGGCGACCGCTAACCAGCCAGGGGCTGATGCGGCAACCTATGTCATGAGTCCCGTTGAGACCAGAATATTCCAGGCAGCTGCCAGAGCCCAGCAGGAGACTGGAGCTGCCATATCGACTCATGCCAGTATCGGCCGGGCCGGGCATGCCCAGCTGCGGGTGCTTGAAGAGGCCGGTGCCGACCTGGAAAAGGTGGTAATCGGTCACTGTGATGCACAGTGGCATGAAGATATTGAGAGGGATCTCGCCTATTATCTGCCGATAGTTGAGAAGGGAGCCTGCTGTGAATTCGATTTACTAGGATGGGAAGAGCTGATGCCCGACTCTGCCCGGGCTGAACGCATGGTGGCCCTCCTCAGACGCGGTTTCTCTGGCCAGCTGCTCCTTGGTACCGATACCTGCCGTCTTTCTCAGCTCCATGCATTCAACGGACGGGGCTATGATTACATCTTCACAGCATTCCTGCCCATGCTGATTGAACAGGGAGGCTCCACGTTACATGTTGCCAGGATGATGATTGGGAACCCGAAAAGGATATTAGCAAGGAGAAGATGATGCAAGTTACCATTGTCTCGGATGTACCGGTCTCCCCGAACTATGCGCTAAGGAAGGAGGAGGAAGTCTCAGCCTATCCACATATCATTCGATTAGTGGGTGGCGAACTGATGTGTGTCTATCGTCAGGGTACGGCCAAGCACTCGATGGATGGTGTCCTGGTTGCCCAGAAATCGGCTGATAACGGGAAAACCTGGTCGGATCAGGTAATACTGTTTGACGGCAGGGAGAAACCTGTGCCTGAGGCTGTGATGACCGGAACCCACTGCCAGCTTCCCGACGGGCAGGTGATTGCCGTTTTCCGGGTGGTTGAGGTTGAGAATCCGGATGTCTACGTCTTCAGTGAGGCGGGGAGAAAGCTACGCCATCATCTCTATCTGATTCGAAGTGACGATTTCGGGGAGAAATGGTCTGCTCCGGAGACGGTGCAGATCCCCGGTACAGCCTACAGTCTCTATACGGGAACCCGGCCAGTGGTACTTGCCAACAATGATCTGCTGCTGCCCATGGAGGCTACCGGAAGTAGGGGTCAGCAGCTCACCCTCAGTGCCATTTCACGCGATAGGGGAAAGACATTTCTGCCGGCTGTGATCAATGCCGAGGATCCGACCGGCAGACTGAGCTATGGTGATTCAAAAATCACGATACTCCCGGATGGACGCCTGTTCATGCTGAACTGGACCTTTACCCGAGATACGGAGACGACAGTGTCGGTCCACAGCTGTATCTCTCCTGATAACGGCAGATCCTGGTCAGAACCGAAAAGTATTGATCTCCTCTGCCAGATACTGGTGCCCCTCATGCTCCCTTCGAACCTGATGATTGCTGCAGGCAATGTCAGGTCCGCCCTGCCGGGAATATATCTCTGGGTTTCAAGGGACTTTGGCGGTTCCTGGAACTCGGAACCCCCGGTGCTGCTGTGGAATGCCCTGACTCAGAGAGTCGACGGAACAGCAGTTCCTTCGAGCAGGAATGCAGCCGGTCCTGATGGCAGTACAGAGATCTGGGATGCCCTGCCGGGATACACCTTCGGGACTCCTGATCTTGTGAACCTGGAGGACGGATCAATACTGCTTACCTATTATGCAATGATTGATGGGTTGACCCATATACGGGCCTGCCGGTTTACCGTGAAGGACACTCCGTAGCGACTGACTGACAGCAGCTCCGCTGCCGGGATCAGAAGGTGTCGGTATTCTCGGGCAGAGGATAGGATGAGGTCATCTTGAATTCCGTGCCCTTGTATTTGGAAATGAAGATAGCAAGCGGTCGGTTTGCCCGGTCGTAGATAATTTCGGTACTCATCAATAACGGGCTGCCTATGGTAATGTCCAATCGGTGAGCAGTAAGGGTGTCGGCTCCCACTGCCTCGATATGGTAAAATTACTGAATGATGCCCGTGCAGAAGGATGAATATCATCTTTTTGCACTTGAAGTACAATCTCAATCTTTTTGATTAAGATGGGAAATAAAACAACTTACGTGACATTCAACCCTATCTCATATAATTTTCATATTCTTTATAGATTACCTATGATACGATAGATCATGAAAACATTGATATTAGGTGCCAGTGGTGCGACAGGCAGACTCGTCGTTAACCAGTTAGTAGAGAGAAACATTCCGGTCAAGATCGTCGTCAGAAGCCAGAGTACGATCCTGGACTCATACAAAGATAATGAACTTGTCGAAACGGTCCGAGGGAACATTGATGAATACGATGTGGGTCAAATGACTGAACTCGTATCCGATTGTGCAGCAGTGATCAGCTGCCTAGGTCATAATATCAGTTTCAAAGGTATGTATGGGGCTCCCCACAGACTGGTCTATAACCTGGTTAAAAAAATCTGTACGGTTGCTGAATCCGGAGCAAATCCTAAACGATTCATCCTCATGAGTACCACAGCCTATACGAACAAACAGCTGGGAGAGAGCTTGTCAGGAAAAGATGCTATCATATTCGGACTTCTGAAACTTGTACTGCCTCCCCATAGGGACAATATGCTTGCTGGAGATTTCCTTGTAGAGCACCTGGGATCAGATACCGGTCTGGAATGGGTAGCTGTACGGCCCGATTCACTTGTCGACAAGACTGTGGTAGAAGAGTATGAACTCTTTGAGACCAAACAACGGAACCCACTCTCAAACCCGGGAAAGACCAGCAGGATACAGGTGGCCCATTTCATGGCAGACCTGCTCCTGAAAGATGATCTTTGGCAACAGTGGGTATACAAGACTCCGGTCATCTATTCGAAAGAGTGACAAAGTATCAAGTTGTTCACAGATAAGGTAAGCCGTTAGTACTCATGTTATTTGTATCATCTTCAGATGTTCCGCTTTCTTGCCCACAACTCATAAGTTCTTAACTATTCAGCTGTTTCTTTGTCTGTGCTTTCTACTTATCTATCTTCTCAACATGTAAATACCGGTTATTATCCACCAAACAAGCACGCCCATTCCAAAGATCAGACTACCCGTTGTATTGCTGATTGGTAGCAGTAAACCTGCTGCCAACGCAGAAACGGA
>CAZSBC010000003.1:7674-56962 GCA_964605195.1 uncultured Spirochaetales bacterium
AATGATATTGGCATATAAAGGAAAGCTGCGATTTTTCCATGCGGCTATGGATACCAGGGCAACCCATATGCTTCCCAAGTATCTATCTGAGATATCAATCCCGAAAGTTAGATTATTCAGTATGATCTTGAATATTTCTGCCTGTCCGGGTTGTTCTTCATAGAGAGCAATCAACGCTTCGGTTCCAGAAATGCAGATAAAACCGCTCAATAAAACAAGCCCCGTCCAGATAAAACCGAATGCAGTACCCACAAGGGCAAGACGGGGGGAAGCATCCTTCAACCGTTCGTGATAGGCTAACACAAGAATTACCAGGGTCACTCCGTGAATAATATAGATCAGGAAGTTCCAGACATAGTTCAGTTGCTGATTAGCTATTAAAAAGGTCATGTACTCTCTGAATCCAATATTTGGATCGGCTAAGGGAGTCATCATCGTCATTAAGAGGCCTAAGGCAAAAATATACGATCCCGCGGAAATAATTGCCGAAACCCCTCCGATCTTCTGTAGATTAGCACTAGATAAATCCTTCATTTGTTTTCCTCCGTAACCAAAATGACTTGTCAAAGTAGAATAAGAATTGTATATTTAAATAAACTTACACTTACACTGTAAGTATAGCACCTTACAGTGTAAGTGTAAGTCTGTCAAGTTTTTTTATCACAAAGAGGGAATTTTTTATGCAGGGGAAAAAAAAGACTCTTTCAACGAGGCCGGAATCAAAAACTCCACTGACCAGAGAATTGATCTTTCGTACAGCATTGGTTCTTATAGATCAAGAAGGACTCCAGGCCTTCTCTATGCGTAAACTCGGGAAAAAACTCAATGTAGAAGCGATGTCTCTATATAACCATGTGAAAAACAAAGACGATATTCTCAGTGGGGTTCTGGACCTTATTGTCGAAGAGATCACTGTGCCTGGTGTAGGTCAAAATTGGCGAACAGAAATTGAAACGTTTGCTTTATCTGCACGTGCCGCCTTGAAGCGGCACCCGTGGGCAGCCAAGCTGATGGACTCCATCCACGTTTCCGGTCCGGCAAGACTGAACTATTACAATAGTGTTATCAGAGCCTTTTGCCAGGCAGGATTCTCTTTGGAACTGGCAAGCAGAGGGTTTTCAGTAATAGATTCATATATATACGGTTTCGCTGTACAGCAAAGTTACCTCGAGTCTGGCAGAACTCACTACAGCGGAGAATACAGCGAAAAGAAATCGATCAACGAATTTAAAAAGAACATGCCGGAGAACTCCTATCCTTACCTGATGAAGATGACCGATTGGGCTTTACAGAATGAATATGATCCCGAAGAGGATTTCTGTTTCGGGATCAATTTAATCCTATCAGGATTCGAGAGACTGCTTTCTTGATTTGTCGTATAGCACATCACTCGGTTTTTACGTGGTAACAGGAATATGTTCCACATGCAACATATTTGCTGCTGGTAACAGGCCCCCTGTTGACGGGATGTCCCATGTTCGTGCCTGCCGGTTTACCGTGGATGACATCCCGTAGCAGTCAGCTGACTGGCTTCAGGGGATGTCGGCACTTTCGGGAAGGGAATAGGAAGAGGTCATCTTGAATTCCGTGCTCTTGTATTTGGAAATGAAGATAGCAAGCGGTCGGTTTGCCCGGTCGTAGATAATTTCGGTACTCATCAACACCGGGCTGCCGATGGCAATGTCCAGCCTGTGGGCCGTAATGGTATCGGCACCGACAGCCTCGATGGTCTCCTGCACATAGGAGCCTTTGATTCCTTCGCCCTGGAGCCAGACAGTGAGGAAGTCAATTCTCGTCAGGGCCTCCCTGGTAAGCGACCTGGTATAGACCGGGGGGATATAGACCTGGTCAAAGGCCAGCGGAATCCCTCCCAGCACATCAAGGCGTTCCAGGAAAAGGCACTCCTCGTTCTGCAGCAGCTTGAGGTTGGTCACGATCTCCACAGGGGGGATGACAGTCTCCTCGGACAGCAGCTGCCGCTCCAGCCCGGCCAGTTCCTGGTGCACAGACTGGGAATAGGCGAAATCCATAATGGCTGCCTTCTTCGGCTTTGAAGCCTTGACGTAGGTACCGCGGCCCTGCAGGCGCTCAATGAAGTTCTGCTCCTGCAGCAGCATCAGCGCATGGCGTACGGTTATCCTGGAAAGACCGTATTCATCACACAGTGCCTTTTCAGTTGGCAGACGTTCACCCGGCAGCAGTTCCTGCTTCAGGATTTTCTCCCGCAGGATATTATAGAGCTTCTTATACGTAACCATAGGACCTGTTCCGTTATGTAAGGATAGAAACTTATTTTATCACTTTCCCTGTAAATATTAAAGGATTAAGCGCAGCTGTTTTGGTATACAGAAAAGCTTTAAAATGTATACGAAAGTTATTGCTTTATGTCGACAATAGGGATAGAATCCTGAAAAGAGGTGTATCGTAGCAATGAAGGCAAACAACCAGGCCGAACAGGTGTATGAGTTTCTTCGCAAGCAGCTGCTCTCCGGTCACTATGATCCCGGGCAGAGGCTGGTGGAACAGGCCGTCGGTGAGGCTGCCGGCGGGAATCGCGGTGATGTACGCCAGGCCCTTTCCCGCCTGCTGGCCGAGGGGCTGGTGGAGAAGGGGAAGCGGGGAGGGTATTTTACCAGCACCTTTACCAGGGAGGATTTCGAGGAAACCCAGGAGGTCCGGCAGATCATCGAGATAGCCGCAGTCAGGCTGGCCGTGTTCCGGGCCGATGAGGCAGACCTGCAGGAGCTGGAAGAGACAGCAAGGCATATGCTCCTGCTGGCAAGGAATGAGTACTATCTGGGGGTGAGCGAGGCTGACTTGCGGTTCCATGAGATACTGGTCAGGGCTGCCCATAACAGCCGCCTGCTGGCACTC
This sequence comes from uncultured Spirochaetales bacterium, assembly GCA_964605195.1. GTDB lineage: Bacteria > Spirochaetota > Spirochaetia > JABMQR01 > JABMQR01 > CAZSBC01. Next base: position 10,549 of record CAZSBC010000003.1, read on the forward strand.
TATAAACGGGCAAATATCCCCATCTCCGGGGTTCAGTACCTGCTCCGGGAGCGGATGCGGCAAAGGGATCGCCTGGTTTCCGATGCCGGGGACCACGTGAGGATTGCGCAGCTCCTGAGGGAGGGCGGTCTGGATGAGATTATTGGACTGCTGAAGAAGAGCGAGAATTATGATTAGCCTCCACCCGAACCTCAAGAAGATCTATGCCTTCCATTTTTTCAACAACATAGCGATATCGGTTGTGGCGAATTTCCTCTTCCTTGACCGTATCTTTCTGCGAATGGGCCTGAACATGCAGGAGTTCGGGATCATCAAGGGCTTTGCCTATCTCCTGCCGATGGCACTGAACCTGCTGGTGGCCCCGTATATCGGGAGGCTGAACCGAGATCGCGAGATTGTCAGCATAGGATACTTCATACGGGTCTTCCTGCCCCTGGTATTCCTGGTCCTCCCCCGGCTCATCAGCGACAGGGCAACCCTGGTCACTGCGGTATCCCTGCTGCTGATAACCATTCATATCTTCCCCATAATTGCCAACAACTGTATTCAGATGCTTGTCAGGGCGAATGTTCCCCCGGATGCCCTGGGGACGCACCTCTCCTGGATTACCGTGATCTGGACCCTTCCGGGATTCCTGCTGGCAATTCCCCTGAGCTGGGTGGTTGACCGGCATACCGGAGGTACTGACGCAGAGTTCTACCGGATCATGTTCCTGGTGATGCTCTCTACCGGGATATTCGAGTTTGTCGCCAGTGCAATTGTCATGCGGCTGCCCCGGCCTGAGAGTGAGAAGCGCCCCGAACTGTTCTTCCGTGATATCCTGCTGCCGTTCAAGAGCCGGAACTTCAGGCGGCTTCTGGGAGTAGTCCTGAACTTCAGCCTGGTGAATTCACTGATCATGGCATTTGTGAATCCCTACCTGCTGAATGTGCAGAGGCTTTCCATGCTCTTCATCTCCGTTGTCAGTGCGGTTGTCTCCCTGCTGTCCATCCTGGTCCTGCCTTTCTGGGGCAGGCTTGCCGACCTGATCGGCGGAAGGAACATAAAAAAGGTGGCCGTGGTAGGTCTGCTGATCGGGATAGCAGCCCTGATGGGGAGAGGAATCTTCTTTATCATCATCTACGCCCTGTTTGCCTGGGAGGGATCCCGGGGAGTGTTCGGTTCCGGGATCTATTCCACCCAGCAGTTCCTCGTCTTCTCACTGAGCAGGGAGGATAAGCGCCCCATCTTTTTTGCTGCTTCGACCTTTGCAATCGGGGCTGGCTGGTTCCTGGGCTCCCTCTTTGGCGGAGCCGTCCTGGAACGGCTGCTGCAGATTGAGCAGTTTGCCGATCCCATAATCCCGTATCGGATCTATTTCGGTATCTGCACGCTCGGAGCCCTGGTCCTGGCGGTGAATACCGGCCGGTTGCAGTCGGACAGAAGCCGTGAATCGATGAAGGGGATCGGGATTGCCATGTACAGAACGATCCGAACCCTTTTTGGAAGGGTGCGGTAGAAGCTGCTGCATTCCGGGAAACGTTACCCTGAATCTGAATGGGATGCTAATCAGGAAGGTGATCAGGTTGATCCAGCTGTTTCTCACTATTATACTATGTAATAGCGGTTTTGAAGTAATGACTACACTACATACACAGGCTGTGCTGCTACCGAAGAAATTCATCCCGGGCGGTCTTCAGGGCCCAGGAGTAGCGTTCGAAATCAACCTCCGGTGGCAGGGAGTGGTCTGAATGGAAGATGAACCCCCCCTCCTTTCCTGTCGCAACCTTGGCACGGATCTCCTCTTCCAGCGCATCCTGCGGTCCCGAGAAACGTACAGCAGAGATGTTCCCATAGAAGGCAAGTCTTCTGCCATACTTTTTCCGCAATTCGACCACATCAAGCCCTGCCGTTGCCTGCAGGGGATTCATCACCTGCACCCCGGCTTCGATCAGGTCAGGAAACACCGCCTCGGCATTCCCGCAGCTGTGCATCCAGAAATCGATTCCCTCTCTCTGCAGGAAGTTGCCAAGCTGTACAACTGAGGGTTTGAAGATCGCTCTCCAGGAATCTGGCGAGAAGAGCATTCCCCCAGTTCCGCCGAGATCTTCAACCATGAACAGCCCGTCCGGTTTCATGCCGTAGGTGAGACCCCTTTTCATTACAGCTATCGTTAATGCGGTATGGTATTCAGCCATCTCCCGGACCCATTCGGGATCCAGAGCGGTGTTCATGAGCAGGGCCTCATAGCCGCAGTGCCTCCAGTTTGCTTCCCAGGGGCCATAGACGGTATAGAGCATATAGCGATCGGTGGCATACAGGTCGTTATACTTTCTGGCCGTCTCTTCCCAGGTGGGGTATGGGGTAAAGTGTTCAAAATAGGAGAGAGAATCAATTCGTGCCGGCTCTTCAGGGTCACAGGAGAGATTCCAGCGCTCCCTGTTCCTCTCCCAGGTCTCCCTGCTGTCCGTCTTGTGGTTGAAAAAGTGGATCGAGCTTGCCTTTCCCATCTTCTTTGTAGCGTGATAGCCCCAGCGATCCTGATAGGTGTACCAGGGGTCGTCACGGCTGATCACCCGCTGCTCAAAACGGGGAGAGCAGTCCAGTGACATGGAACAGATATCCCACCCGAAGTAATCTGCGGGATCGGTATCATCGGGCAGCCCCTGAGTATGCCACAGCTCCAGTGTGTCGGGCCAGATACTTTCATTGCAGGGTAGGCTGTCCGGTCTTCGGAAATGCACTGCCGCCAGTATACGCTCTCTGGATGTCATGATCAGCACCTCCTGCTGCAGGTAGATTACCCTGTTAAACAACCACTATCCTAGTATCCCTTGTCCCAGTCATCCTCAATATCCCTGGCAATCTCCTCGGAGATATAGAAATCGGTCTCCAAAAGCTGGTGAATGGAGGTCGGAAGCTGCGGACAGACAGGTCCGTGGGCTACCAGACGGGTAATGAGACGCTGCCAGGAGGTAAGGGTCCCATGAACACCCAGGCTGCTCATATCCATGCGGTATTTGGCCGCAATGACTTCCGCTGGACCTATGGTGGCGGCCTTAGGCGGTACCCGGGCTATATCCCCACTCATTCCAAAGCTGCCGTGCAGTGAATTCTGGGCCAAGGTGAAGGGGCTCAACGTCACGATCCTGGGACCCATCTGCTTCCACTCTTCCAGGGTTCCCGCAAATTCAGGTGCATCAGGTTCGATGAAGGCGAGATGACCGGTCCATCCTGGTCCGCTGTAGCAGGCATCCGCTCCGCCCATGTCTGCGATCATCTTACCGTAATCATCGATATTCTCCGTGGTCATACCCACCATCTGCTTCTTGGGAGGACGCAGCTCCTCGTCAATCTGGTAGTAGAAATTATGATTCATGGCATAGGTAAATCCCCATTTCCAGCTCTCCGGGGCAATGTTGCCATGCTCATCGGCATATTCGTCCATGGCAAAAACATGAACATGTTTACAGTTAACCCTGAACTTGTTTATCAGATAGGCTACCTGGCGATATGCGGGTACCGGATTGGGGAATATGAGCACTACATTCTCACCGGCATCGGCTGCCTGCTTGATACGGTAGAAAATATCTGTAATGAAGGCAAACTCAATTTCTTTGGCCTTGCGTACCATGATATGAAATTTCGGGTTGGGATGTTTCTCAATATCTTCCCGCTTGATATTCCTGACATACGCCAATACTATCTCATCTCTGAAGGGCACATGGGTCGATGGGCTATAGGTAAACTCTTTCATAGACAGCTCCTGATAGGGTAAAGTAACGGACTGTGGCAGTGCATGGTAGCACGAAGTTGTTTACAATGCGTTGAATTCATTCTATTATTATAACCAATTGAAAGCAAGGTACATGGGTTCAATTATCTTGATATTTACCGAAACAGCAGGTCCCGGTACTAACACAGCTGCAGGCCGGCCTGCAGCGAGGAGGAGGTCATGAGAATAGTGACAGAAGGTCCCTTTCCTGTTGCCGGAAACTTCAACAGAGGTGCACCTCCCCGGTACCAACACTTTCCCTCCATGGAGCTGCTGGATTCGGGCGAACTGCTGCTCTGCTGCAAGGAGCTTGAGAAAGGAATGGATGACCCCCTGGGTCGTATCCGGCTCTTCCGTTCCCCCGATAACGGGCGGAGCTGGGGCGAAGGCCTTGCCCCCACCTGTCATGATTTAGACGCCTTCCCCGAAAAGGGCTATCTCATGGCACATATCACCGAAATCGACAGGAATGAGCTGATAGCCGTATATTCACGTATTGATACCGATTTATCCAGGCCGCTGTTCAACCCGGTAACCGACGGCATGCAGAGTGCCGTTGTGCGGGTGGTCAGATCCTCAGACAACGGGATGAGCTGGAGTATGCCAGAGGATATAGTTTTTAGCTCAGAGGACATCATCGTTCCCGGGAAAGTGATTCTCCTGCGGGACGGCTCGCTGGGTTTCCCCTGCGAGATGCATGATCACTGGGACGGCGGATACCGGGAAGGGAACTGCAGTCGGTTCATTACATCCTGTGACGGGGGAGCAACCTTCTGTGTGGGAAAGGTAATGGCAGGGGATGAGGGGATCCTCTACGGAGACGCCAGGCCTGTATGGATAGGTGATACCCTCAGGATCTTTTTCTGGACCCTGGATCTGGGAAAGATGCAGGACCTGCCGGTTCACTTCGTAGAGACCAGGGACAACGCCCGTAGCTGGAGTCCTCCGCAACCGGTTGGCATTACCACCCAGATCATCTCCCCGGTATATCTCGAAGGGGGGGTAATGATTGCAGTCCACCAGGATCGCTTCTCGGAGGATCCCGGTCTTAAGGCAATCCTGAGTTATGACAACGGTATCAGCTGGGATCACCGGACTGAGATAACGCTTTTCGGAGCAGGGAGCAGGCCGGACGGCACCAATCCCTTTGCGCAGTTTGACCAGTTCCGGTTCGGTTACTCATCGCTCATACAAACCGGTCCGCTCAGTTGCCTGGCATCGTTCTGGCATGCAGACGGTATTGCTACTGCCATATCGGTAATAGAGCTGCAGGTTGTGGAGTAACTGTTCAGTGCCCTTCCGGTAACCACGATGGGTAGTGACTCACAATATACTCCCTGAAGCGAACGTAGGCAGACTCCGGCGGGTAGCCATAGGGCGGCAGCAGCCGCAGCGGAAAATCGGGGTTGTGCATCTTCAGGAACATCTTGTCGTAAGCTCCGTCAATGTGACCGCTTATACCGACTGCTGCAAGCAACTCCCCGGTCATGGCTCCAAGTTCTCCCTGCAGCTTCAGCAGCAGCTCCCGCTCACCCGTCATCCCCGCCGCAAAGTATCTCCGGGCCTGGTTCCAGTTGCAGCTGGCAATGGCTATGAGAAACCCGCAGGTACCGAACTGTGACGCGTAGGCATAGCCCGGACTGGTAAAGAACAGACGAATTGGGAGCTTCTGGTTCATAATCGCTTCAATGTAGCGTGTTGAGTCGGTTGTGATCTTTGCCCCCACAAGGTTTGGGTGTCTTGCAGAGATTTCAGCATACTCGGTCGGGGTAACCGTCCTGCCCGCCCGTGTGCTGTTGTAGTGAAAGAAATCAGCCTCTGGGAAGGTGCCGAGGATCTCATCGAAAAAGATTCCAGTCTCTGCTGGAGTAAGGGTATCCCATGAGGGAAGTGATATCTGGAATGAACGGACACCAAGTTCCATGGCAGCAGCTATCCGGTATTTCATCTCGGAGAGGGAGAGGGTGATAATTCCGACCATGGGATCAGCATCAGCCGATGCCATTTCAGCAGCAAAGATCGATACGATATGCCTGAACTGCTCTCGTGAAAGGGCATAGCCCTCGCCTGCTGTACCGAAGAGGTAGATCATGGGGGTCTGCTTGAGAATGCCTTGCAGGGTTGCCCTTAAGAGGGGCTCATCGAGGGTAAAATCCTCTCTCCATGGGATGCAGCAGGTGGCCAGGATTCCCTGCGGGTACCGATATTCCTCTGAGTTCTTCGCTCCAGACTTTCCGGATTGTGTCACAGACATCTTCTCCTCTATGTTGGGTAAGGGTTACAGCAGGCCTTCAGCGGCCAGTCCTGCTCGGACATCCTCAATTTCAGCCGGTGTGAGTGTTCTGGCATAATCCGGATGGAAACATCCGCTGTAGCCAAGCAGGTTCATCGCGGCAGTGAACGAAGGGAGTACGCCATGGCGTAGGAATATGCTGCGTATGCGCAGGATGGCATCAAGGGCTGCGGTTGCCGCAGGAGCCTCCCCTGCTTCAAGGGCGTGGTACATGTTTTTCGCAAGTTCCGGTGTGCAGGCAAACATGCCGTCGAGCTGTCTGACAACACCGTATCCATAGGCTACATCAAAGGTATCGAGACTGCTGTACATGACCGAGAAATCCAGCTTCTCCTGTGATAATGAGTTGGTGATCCTGCGAACCAGATTAAGATCACCGCTTTTTATCCCGGCAACATTGGGAACAGTTCGCATGATGGTTTCGGCGGTAGCAATCTCTATCTTTGTCTTGGTAACGACGGCAAGGTCATACATGTACACTGGATAGGGTGACTGTTCAGCCACCATGCGATAGAACTGTACCACCTCCTGCTGCGTGAGGGTGTTGTAGAAGGGTACGGTTGCCACGACGCCGTCTATGGGGATATCCCCGAGGCTCTCTATCCTCTCGAGCACTCGTGAGGCGGAGGTGTCCATCGCACCGACAAATACCGGGCATCTTCCCGAAACCATAGAGGTTCCCGTACGGGCCACGGTCGGATAGTCACGATTGCGGATATACGCCTCAATACCCATTGATCCCATTATCAGGAGGCCGGAAGCACCCGCCACTACCTGATCATCAATATGCTGCAGAAAACTCTCTGCATTGAGAGATCCGTCTTCAGCAAGTGGTGTTCCCAGTGCTGTATAAAAGCCCGCACAATTTTTCTCTGTCATCAAGTATCTCCCGGCAGGTCGTCGATGTGAAAGAACGATCGCCTTATCTGGTATATACACACTTCCCGGCTACCCATGTCCGCAGTATATGCAAGTTAGTATCAAGGTACAGCAGGTCGGCATCGAATCCGGTGTCAATATCACCTTTTCTGCCGTACACTCCCAGCACCTTGGCCGGGCTGGTTGAGGCCATGGTCAGCGCTGTCTCGGCACTGCCGATCCCAAACTTCACCACATTCCGTACCGCCAGATCCATGGTCAGCCCGCTCCCGTACAGTCCTCCAGGATGCAGAGAGTTGGCTGTTCCCCGTGCCGGTCCTCCGGGATAGGAGAACTGTACCTCATCACCGCCGAAACCCGAATAGATACCCGGCTTCATCCCGGCCCCGATATTCGAGTCGGTTATCAGGCACACCTTGTCCACGGGCTTGCAGGAGAGGGCCAGCTTGACAGCTATAGGGTCTACATGTTCACCATCGAGGATGAAATCAACTGAGACATCGGGATTCTGCAGAATCGCCTCAACCGCTCCGCTCGGTCTCACTCCCGGGTCACTCTCTTCGGGGATGAAGAAAACATTGTAGAAGTGTGTCGCATGTACCGCCCCGCGGGCGATTGCCGCCACTGTCTGGGCGGCATCAGCCTGGGTATGGGTAATGAAGGCCGGAGTATTCATATGGTCGAGAATGGATTCAATCCCCGGTACCTCGGGGGATATCGCAAAGACAACTCTATAGGGAGCCAAAGCAGTTGTAATCCGCTGAATACGCTCAGGTGACTTGTCTGTTAGGGCTTCGGGGCGGATAGCCCCGGTCTTGGCTATGAACGGTCCCTCCAGAAAGAATCCAAGATACTCCGCTCCAGGGGTGTCAGCCAGCGCAATGTTACGGAGAAAATCCCCCTCCTCATCAGGTGAGTGTGGCAGGATTGTGGGCAGGAATGCTGTTGTCCCAAACTGCGGGAGGGCTTGCGAAATAGCTTCCAGGTCGCGTCGTCCGTTATCAATCAGGTATTTCAGAAGCCCGTGGATGTGAAGATCTATGTACCCGGGAGCAAGCAGGCCCCCCTCAAGGTCAACGCTGTTCTCAGCTTCAAGGGCTTGAATCGCCTCCGATCTCCCCATCCGCAGGATCTTACCGTCCTGTATTGCAACTCCGTGGTCATCCAGAAAATTGCCATGGTGAAAGACGCTGGCATTATAGAGTATGGTATCAAACATCGTACTACCCCCGAAAAAAGAGTGGAAAACTCCAGCCAATTAGTTTATAATGTTATAACAATATGATAGTAATCGACCGGGAATCGGTTGTCAACAAAAACTGAACAGGAAAAGCTGATGTCGGGAAAAGTAACCGTTATAGTTCATTTTACTGCACTTCCAGGAATGGAATCAAGATTACAGGAAGTCCTGGAATATCTGCAGGCTGAGAGTCTGCAGGAGACCGGATGCCTTGCTTTCTCATATCTGGAGCAGATAGAAGCTCCGCAGAACTATGCCTTCATTGAGGAGTGGGACAGTGAGGCACACTTCCAGGATCACCTTGTTTCCCGACATGTGCGGGAGTCTGATGCCGTCTTGCAGCAACTGCTTACAGAGAGGCAGCAGGTGATGGCCTACAAGACAGCTAACAGCTAGAAATTCTGCGCTGGGGGGAGTACACTGATTGCAATTGCTAACCCCTGGTCGGTAGCGGTACACAGAGATGTTATCATCTTAGAGACTGGCAGTGGGTAGAGAAAAGTATCGGAGTGATGTATGAATGAAATTGCCTACCATAAAGTGTATAACCTTCTCAGGGAGAGAATCCTGGATAAGACCCTGAGCCCGGGTGAGAAGATCCCCCCTGAACGCATATTGTGTGACACCTATGGGGTCTCAAGAATCACCATCAGGCGTGCGCTGCAGATGCTGCAGGATCAGGGCCTTGTTGACCGCATGCCCGGGAAGGGAACCTTTGTCAGGGCCCTGCGTGAGAAGAAGATGCCCATTCTTGACATGGATTATGAGAAATCCCTCAAGCAGGCAGCTCCCAACATTGAAAGAAAGCTTATGTCACGGGAAGAGATCCTGCCGCCGGAAGAGATTGTCCAGGAGCTCGGCCTGCTGAAATCGGAGCGCTGCCTGCTGATAGAGCGGCTTGATGTCCTGAATGGTGAACCCCTGAGCTATGACAAGGGCTACATTCCGCTGAACCTCGCAGGCAGCGTGGATGACGAGAACGTGCGCCGGGTGGAATTTCTGCACCTGTGGGAAAAACGGGAAGGTCTGGCAATCTCCTACGTGCATTCGGCAACAGAGGCTGTTGAAGCAAACCGGATAGATGCCGAACGGCTGCAAGTATCACCAGGATCCCCGGTCCTGATTACCACAGAGACGTTCTTCTCGGTTGAAGGGATTGCCCTAGCGGTGTTCATAACAGTTTATCGGGGGGATCGTTTCAAGCTGGTTTCAACAACCAACTTCGGTAAGTGAAAGCAAGCCGTATACTTTTTTACAGAGAGGAAGTGTATGCGATATCATGATACAGGGGAAGTGCATAAGGATTTTCACCTGGCTACCAACCAGTCGATAGAGTACATCATGCGGACCTACGGGCAGGAATTTCTTGCAGAGCTCTGCCGGCGTACGGCCCAGCTGATCTATCGTGACATCTACCGGAGTCTGCAGCAGGGAGACAGTGCGCCGCTGCTAGAGCATCTCGAGTACTACCTCGGGCGCGAGGGAGGTGAATACCAGGTTATCCGTAATGGTGAAAGTGGGGATGGGGTAACTGAAATCTCAGTCGTGAAGTGCCCGATGCTTTCCCATATTGTAGAGCGGGGTAACGGCATCACAACCCATATGAGCGAATTCCTTTCCGGATTGTATGGCAGCTGGGGGGAGAGCACACCATTCAGCCTTACAGTGGAATACAGACCTCCGGAGACCGGGTACACAATTACCCTGAGGAGGCGTCATGCTGCCGAGTGACCATTTTGTGCGTATGTACAATGAGCTGTTCAAGATGCTGGCTGAGAGAGGCCGGGAAGATCTGGAGCGGTACTGGCTTGAGATATCATCCCTGCAGGAGTCTATAGTCGGGCCCTATATCGAGGCCAGTGGCTTCCAGGGGATGTATGAGTACTGGGACCGTATCCGTATCGAGGAGAACTGCGATATGGATTTCAGGATAGAGGAGGATTTCTTCGAGATCCGTATGAATGCCTGCCCCTCTCTCGGGAAGAACCTGGATAATGATGCCGGGCTATGCATTCACTACTGCGAGCACTGTGCCGGCTGGATCAATCCGGTGATGCGGAAATACGGCTATTATCCGGTCTACGATATTATCTCACCGAAGGAGCCCCGCTGTCGCTTCAGAGCCTATAGGGAGCGGTCCAAGGCTGTCGAGTTCTCAAAGACCTGTACCTGGTTCTGGGACCCGTATAAGGATCTGCAGGGTGAAAACAATACATAAAGTTACCATGTTAAAGAAAATCTCTGTAATACAGGTAACATGTTAACTGAAAGTCCGTTCAGGGCAAGTTGTTTGCGTGCATATGTGCAAGGTTGTGCTTGACTGCGGGGAGAGAAGGCTTTATTATCATAATCGGTTATAACATTATGACTCAAAAGGCAGGGGATGGGCTGTATGTATGTTTAGTCTGAAGGGGAAGAGTGTCTGCATAGCAGGTGGTGCCGGGTATCTCGGCACTGCCATCTGCCGAGGACTGCTTGAGCAGGAGGCCGATATCTGTATCTGCGATATCAATGAAGCGAGGCTTGGTGCAGCAAGACGGGAACTATCTCTGGAGTTCCCGGATTCCGGGATATTAGCCGAAGTGTGCGATATTACAGACGAAGAGGCTGTACAGAATGTGTTCAGTACCTATGCCGCTGCCGGCAGGAAGATAGACACGGTAATCAACGCGACCTTTGCTGCCGTAGGGAAACCCTTTCCAGATATCACGGCTGAAGAGTTCAACAGGAGCAATGAAATCAATATAACGGGGTCGTTCACCTTCCTCAAGCAGGCACTGCCATTCATGACTGATGGGGGTTCGATTATCTTGTTCTCATCGATGTATGGTATTATCCCTCCCAATTATCATGATTATACCGAGGGGCTTACCCCGAACCCGATAGAGTACGGTGCGGGTAAGGCTGCTGTCATACAGCTGACAAAGTATTTTGCAGCATTCTGCGGGCCCCGGCAGATACGAGTCAATGCCGTTGCACCGGGGGCTTTCCCCTTCTCAGCAGCCCATGCCGGTAACAGGGAGTTTATAGCCAACCTCGGGAAAAAGAGTATGCTCGGAAGGGTCGGACGACAGGACGAGATAGCCGGTGTGGTGGCCTTTCTGGCCTCTGATGAGGCCTCTTTCATCACAGGACAGGTGTTATCGGTTGACGGCGGGGTAACTGCATGGTGAAATCCAGGTTTGCAAAGGAGAGGGGAAGAGTGAAACCATTGGTAGATACAGAGCGTATTAAACTGGCAATTCTCGGGTGTACGCCCGGTAACGGGCATCCCTACTCCTGGAGTGCCATGTTCAACGGCTATGATGAGAAGCGTATGACAGAGGAGTGTCCCTATGCCGGGATTCCGCAGTACCTGAACAAACAGCCGAAGGAGACGCTGTGTATTCCCGGGGCTGAGGTGACGCATATCTGCTGTACGGGCAAGAGTGAGTTCACCGCCGAGCATGTCGCTGCCTGTTCCCTGATACCCAACGTTGTTCAGCATCCGGAGGATGTCATCGGAGAGGTTGATGCGGTGATTGTCGCGACCGATATCGGTAGTGAGCATGTGGAGCGGGCCCGGCCCTTTGTTGAGGCCGGACTACCGCTGTTCATCGACAAGCCGATGGTCGATAACGTGCAAGACCTGAAGGTGTTCAACCAATGGGTGGCCGACGGACATCCTATCCTGAGCAGCAGCTCCATGCGCTACGTCAAGGAGTTCATGCCCTATCGTGAGTCAACGGCAAACCTCGGGGAACTGCGCTTTGCCTCGATCACGACGGCAAAAATGTGGGAGACGTATGGTATCCATGCCCTTGAGGCTGTCTATCCCATCACAGGCCCCGGGTATGTGAGCGCGGTAAATACCGGCACGAAAGAGAGAAACGTAGTGCATTTCAAGCACAGAAGCGGGATAGATGTTGTGGTTACCGCCAGCAGGGATATGTTCGGTGGGTTCGGGTATCTCACCCTGTGTGGGACACACGGTGCGGATCAGCTGCATATCATGGATTCATTCTATTCCTTCAAAAAACAGCTGGAGGCTTTCATCAATTACCTGCGTACCGGGATCAGGCCGTTTCCCTACAGCGAGACAGAGGAACTGATGCGTATGGTGATTGCCGGTATCGAGAGCCGGGAGCAGGGCGGTAAGGAGATCTTCCTGGCCGATCTGCTGTAGCTCTGGCGGGAAGCATACGGTGCACCGGTGCACCATGATAATCTGCAATAGGCAGAAGGTGATTATGACATGAGTACAGTACTTGATCAGTTTTCCCTGAGTGGCAAGGTGGCCCTGCTTACCGGCGGTGCCGGGGGGTATGGCGTTCACTGTGTGGAAGCCCTGGCTGAAGCCGGGGCGAAGACCTTTATCGCCTCACGGAATATTACGGCGCTGCAGGAGGTGGCTGACCGTTATAACGGCCGTGGATACGATGTGACAGCCCTGCAGTTCGACCAGGGGGATGAAGCCTCCATCCTCAGGTTGCGTGATGAGGTGTATGCGCAGGCCGGGCGAATAGATGTCCTGGTGAACAATGCCGTAGCCCGGGTGATGAAGGGCGGCTGGGACGGCACTTCCGAAGGATTCGACCTGAGCATGCACATCAATGCCACGGGGCTGTTTCTGCTGATACGGGCAGTTGGCGAGGTGATGATCAGGCAGGAGTCCGGTTCAATCATAAATATCGGGTCGATGATGGGTATGGTGGGGGTCGAGGACCACAACTATGACGGCACCGATATGAACGGCTGGGCGCCCGATTATTTCTTTCACAAGGGGGGGATGATTAACTTCACCCGCTTCTGTGCCAGCTACTTCGGCCGGTATAATATCAGGGTAAACTGCATATCCCCCGGGGGGCTGAAATCTGATTCGCATCCCGAGCAGTTTGTGAAGAACTACAGTGAGCGTACCCAGCTGGGCCGGCTGGGCAATCAGGGGGATCTTGCAGGCAGCATCGTCTTCTTTGCCTCGGAGGCCTCGGCATATATCACGGGAACCAACCTGCCGCTGGACGGCGGGTATACGGCAAAATAGGTTTCAGACTAACTGGGGAGGAACAGGCTATGCATGTTGAGGTACTGGCTTCTGGACACGTAACACGGGATGATGCCGCCTTCCCGACCCTGGCCGTACTGGGAGACGGTTCCATTCTCTGTGCTTACACGGCGAAGGGAGACGGGCCGAATGCCATTGGAGGGACAGACCTCTCCCGCTCGACTGATGGGGGATATACCTGGGAGTATAGGGGAACTATCCTGCCGCGTGTTGAGGAGCCTGTGGCGGTCAACAGCCTCCGTATCAGCAGATCGGGAAGAGGCAGACTGTATGCCTACGGTGAGCGAACGTATCTCACCGGAGCGGGACAGGTACGAGATTTCAGGAATGACGTGCGGGAACCGGTGTTCTGTACCTCTGATGATGACGGACGGAGCTGGAGTTCGCCGGTTGTTATCCCCACCTCACTGGCAAAGGGGTATGAGATATCGAATCCGATGCTCTGCATGGAGGGTAACCGACTCCTTGCCCCGGCGGCGCTGCTGCCGGATGAGGAGCATCTCGGAGAGAAGGTGGTGCTGTTTGAGTCTGAGGATGGCGGGAAAACCTGGCCTGGTCATATAGAGATGCTTGCCGATCCCGAAGGGAAGAAGGGGTTCTTTGAGCAGAAGGTGATAGCTCTGGGGGGAGGACGTCTATTGGCTGCCGCCTGGACGGTAATTCTCGGGGAGTACTCGGATCTGGAGAACCACTTTGCCTGGTCATCCGATTCCGGGAAAAGCTGGTCTGTTCCCAGGCCCATGGGGGTGCGGGGCCAGACCCTGACACCCCATTTCCTGGGTAATGATGCGGATGGGGCCTGCCGGCTTCTCTGTCTGAGTAATCGCCGATATGGAGACCAGGGCGTGGTAGCCTATCTTGTGACCGCTTCGGAGACGGACAGCAGGGTTGAGTTCGAGACGATGGTATGGGATGCAAAGATGAGTCGTAACCGGTCTACAGAGAAACGTTCGGGGATTGAAGCCTTTGATGATTTTGCCTTCGGGCTCCCTTCTGCACTATCCCTTGGAGATGACAACTATCTGGCAGTTCACTGGTGCCGCGAAGCTGGTGTGTTCGGTATACGCTGGACACGAATGCGGATTGCATGATATTAGGGTCAGATGAAGCAGGTAAAGAGGCAATGAAAGAGAACTATCCTGAATACACTGATTTTGATCGGCAGATCTGGGAACGGGAACTTGAGAATTTTCTCCCTGAGACGATTATTGATGTGCATACACATATCTGGGATGACTCCTTTGCTGACAGGGTCAGGACGCCACAATCGGTGTTACGTACAAATGTGGACCTGGAAGACCTCAATTCCTGGACCTCCCAGATTTTTCCGGGACGGAAACGGGGATTTGTGCTGCTTCCGACACCTTTGCTCCATATTGATCGGCTCGGGCATAACAGCTGGGTTGCCGCACAGGGTGCTCTGGGAGTTGACCTGGGCTTGCAACTCCTGAGAACCGGTATGCTTGTTCATCCCGATGATTCGCCGGATGAGGTGCTTGCTCACATACGACAGTCAGGAACTGCTGCACTGAAGCCCTACCGTATATATGCCAAGGATCCTGCTGATGCAAGAATAGCGGAGTATCTGCCGGAAGCAATCATGGAAGTGGCTGACAGTGAAGGCGTAGCCGTTGTACTGCATCTTTCCAAGAGAGCGGGACCGGCCGATCGAGAGAACATTGAAGATATGGAGCTGTATAACCGGAAATACCCGAATATCCAATGGATTATGGCTCACTGCATCCGGGCTTTCAATTCGGTACATCTGGAAGAATCTGTTCAGCGGTATGCAGCCATGCCCAACGTCTGGGTGGATACATCGGCAATAAACGACCTCTACACGCAGTATCTAATATTGAAGCATTTCGACCGTCAGAAAGTACTCTTCGGAAGCGACAACATAGCTGCCGGGTCGTATCGGGGGAAGTACATCTCCTTCGGTAACGGGTGGAAGGCATTTTATCAGAATGGTGAGCTTGAGCATTGTGACAGACGGTGTACCTTTGTAATATATGAGCAGCTTCGCTGCCAGAAACAGGCAGCAGAGATGCTGTCTCTGGACAGACTGGCCATTGAGTCAATATTTTTCCGGAATGCTTTCGCGTTATTCGGAGCATAATCCCGAACGGATGCTATGCCTGATATCACGAAACCAGGGTATTTCATACATGGTAAATAGAAAACCTGTGGTAAGTACAGTAATTTTCCTGTATTCAGCAATCGGACTGGGTTGCTCCATTGTCAGAGTTTTCTGGTTCCTGCATGAAGGGCTTCTCACACGGGCTCAAACGTATGTCTATACCATCCTGCTACTCTGTTTTCTGATATCCGTTACAGTCATCTATCTGAACGAGTTCATCAAGCAGTTCCGTATATCCCTTGCTGTTCAGCTACTCATTGCCATTGCTCTCAACTCCTATCTGCAGGATCACCTGCTGGAACAGTTGCTGTTAGTGACTATGATGCTCTTTGAAATAGCAATTTATGAGAAATGGCCGAAAAATTCCATCTTCTCAGCTGCTACCATAGGCATAATATTTCTGAGCATGATCGCTTCACAGTTCTTGTTCGGTCATGAAATTGACTACGATAATTTTGTAATCAGTTTCGGAATGAGTGTCATTTCCTCTGTAACGATAATTGCAATGGTGCATTACCGTGAAAAACTCGTTGAGAGCGAACATGATAATGGACGGCTCCACGAAGCACTCAAGCAGTTGACGAAAACCAATCTTGAATACCAGGATTATGCAATTGATATCGAAGAGAGTGCCACAGAGCATGAACGGAACAGGATTACCCGTGATATCCATGATGTGGTAGGGTATACGCTTACCAATACCATAATGATGATGGAAGCTGCAACCGATATGATGAAACGGAATCCCATTGGAGTTGCCTCCCTTATCAACACGGCGCGCGAGAACGCCCAGGAAGGTCTGGAGGCTACCCGAAGGGCACTGTACAAACTAAGGGAGAAGCAGAACGAGCGGCTGACAGGGATGGCCGCAATACTGCGTATGATAAAACTGTTTTCGACGGCAACCGGAGTCGATGTGAAGGTGCTCTGGAATAATGTACCCTGGTATTTTGATGATATTCGTGACCATATAATATTTCATACGATTCAGCAGGGGCTGATAAATGCCTTTATTCACGGAAAGGCAAATCAGGTAACCATAAAGGGGAACCTAGCAGATAATTATTTGACAGTGACCCTGAAGGATAATGGGAAAGGAATCGGTGAGGACCCGCTGCAGGAGGGGATAGGTTTGAGCGGTCTGCGGGAACGGCTGGAAAAGGTGGACGGCAGCTACTCAGTAAAGAATCTTATTGACGGATTTCTCCTTGAGACGATAATCCCATTACATGTGCCAGAAAGAGCAGATTGAAGGTGAAGAGGAAATGGATTCAGCAGAAAAAAAAATACGACTGATGCTGGTTGATGATCAGCGGATCTTCCTGGAAGGCCTGGCCTATGTAATTGAATCAAGGGCAGAGGATATAACCATTGTTGGACAGGCCCTTGATGGCAGAGAAGCTATTACCCTGGTGGATCAGACAAAGCCAGATATCATTCTCATGGATGTGCGTATGCCAAATCTGGATGGGGTTGAGGCAACAAAGATAATTCACAACAGGTACCCGGATATTAAAATTGTGATGTTTACCACCTTCCAGGATGATGACTATGTCAAAAAGGCCCTTTCCTATGGTGCCATAGGGTATCTGCTGAAGAACCGTCCCCCGATGGAGTTGATTCACTCCCTTCATGCGGTGGTGTCGGGAATCATGCAGATTGACCCTGAAGTTGCTGTCAAGCTCATCGACAAGGGGGTTAATAAACCGACCTACCAAAAGGAGATGCTTGCACAGTACAGATCGTTGACGCTGAGAGAGAAAGACACATTGAACTTGCTGATCCAGGCCTGTGACAATAAACAGATAGCTGAACAGCTGAATATTCAGGAGCAGTCGGTACGTAACTATATCCACAATATCTACTCAAAAATGGGTTTCTCAAACCGGTACGAAATTATTAAAGTGATGGATATTCTGAAGTATTTCATCGAATCGGGATTCTAGTAATATACCTCCGTTCCAGCTTGAGTACAGATATACTTGCCTTCCAGCATGAAATCGATCAAATTGAGTACAGCTATAACTTGCTGATGTGAAAGGGCTGCTCCTATACTTACAGTATGTTGAAAAGCACCACCAAGAAACCGAAGAGATTGGTATCAAAGTCTGCCCTGAGCAAATCTGCCCGGTTGTCAGAAATCAGGAGATACCTTCCCATTTATATTATGCTCATACCGGTAATAACCTGGTTTTTCGTATTTAAAATATTGCCTATATATGGGATCCAGCTTGCCTTCAAGGATTTCAATCCTTTGAAAGGGGTATGGAACAGCCCAAGTGTCGGATGGAAAAACTTCATTCAGCTCTTCTCTTCGTACTACTTCTCACGAATTCTTGTGAACACCCTGACGATAAGCTTTCTCCGTATTTTTACGGTGATGCCGATTGCGATCATTTTTGCGTTGCTGTTGAATGAATTACGCAATCTTCTGTTCAAACGCGTCACGCAGACAATATCGTATCTGCCCTATTTTATTTCATGGGTAACAGCTGCGGGACTGTTCTCCATGCTGCTCTCACCACAGTATGGTGCCGTTAATGCTGCCATCAAGGCCTTTGGAGGAGATCCCATATACTTTCTCGGTGAACCCTCATGGTTTGTTCCGGTGCTGATTGTTTCAGGTATCTGGAAAAGTATGGGGTGGGAATCGATTCTCTATCTTGCTACCCTGGCGAGTATACCAGCCGAGCTGTACGAAGCAGCCACAATTGACGGGGCTTCCCGGTTCCAGCGAGTTCGCTTCATTTCATTCCCACACCTCGTTCCAACTATTGTCATGCTCTTCATTATAAATCTGGGGTATGTACTCTCAGCAGGATTTGACCAGATTGTTAATATGTATAATCCGGCTGTGTACTCGGTGGCTGACATAATCGATACCTATGTCTACAGGGAGGGGTTTGAAAACGCACGCTATGGCTTCTCCACAGCAGTCGGACTCTTCAAGTCAGTAGTTGGATTTATCCTGGTTATGGTATCCAATAAAATGTCCAAGAAAGTGGTAGGAAAATCCTTATGGTAGAACCAGATATCATTACTTTAGAAACTGATAGCACAACGAGCAGCGTTACAAGCGCTTCTACCAGAGGTCGGTTGCGGCGCTTCAAGCCCGTTGACAAGCGAACTACAGGGGAGAAAATCTTTGATACCGTAAATATACTATTCATGATTTTCATTATCCTTGTCATGCTCTTGCCCTTTATTTTCGTCTTGAACGGCTCCCTTGTCTCTGATAAGGAGTTCATCCTGAAAGGTGGGGTAATCCTATTTCCGGAGAATATAGACTTCGCAAACTATTCCTTTCTTTTCAAGGGTGACCAGTTGTTGCCGGCTCTGATTGTATCTGTGCTGCGAGTCGCTATCGGGGTACCGCTATCGCTGGTATGCATAATCATCCTGGCCTATGCGATCTCAAAGCGGAAAATGCCGGGGCATAAGGGGCTGATGGTCTTTCTTGTAGTCATGATGTATTTCGATGGGGGCATCATCCCGTTTCTCATCATGGTCCGGGACTTGAAGATGTATGATACCTTCCTGATGTATATCCTCCCGTTTCTTATCAGTCCCTGGTACGCAATTATCCTGAGGAATTTCATCGATACCATTCCAGAATCGCTGGAAGAGTCAGCCCGTATGGACGGAGCGGGAGAGCTTACTATCCTGACAAGGATTATTGTACCTCTTGCGGTTCCCGGCATTGCCACAATCGGGTTGTTTAGTGCCGTATTGCACTGGAATGACTGGTTTACCGGGTTTGCGTACATGTCTTCAAGAAGCCCCATACCCCTGCAGACGTTTCTCAGGCGGATGATGATGATTTCACGCTATGACCTGAACAATATGGCTCAGATTGTTAACATGAATCCACCGTTGTCCGAGTCACTGAAGATGGCGGCAATCGTCATTACCACCATCCCTATAATATGTGTATATCCCTTTGTACAGAAATACTTTGTTAAAGGCTTGCTGATTGGTTCGGTCAAAGGGTGATTATTGTATTGTCAAAATCACGGAATAGCAATACAGGAAAAATGTTTCAATGTGTAAGGAGGAAGAAACATGAAAAACAGGAAAATCGTGCTGGTTATGATTATGTGTCTGGTAATGGGTTTTCTATTTGCGGGGGCAGAGAAGGAAGCCGATACCAGCGAGAGTGGACGTCCAACAATCAAGATGTTCCTTTACGACTGGCCATCGAAGGATGATGCCTTTGTAAAAGAAGCCATTGATGATGCTCTGGACATGACAATCGACTGGGTACATTGCCCTGCAGATGAAGGCTGGGCAGCTCAGGAACGCCTGTTGGCTGCAGATCCGACAATTGATGTGTTCTATCTGAACAAGACCCGCTATACGGACTTCAGGGCTAAGGGAATGCTGCTGGATGTAGGTCCGTATATCAATACCGGAGAGTATCCAGCAATAGATGCAATGAGCGGACCACTGGCTGAAGTAGCCAAGGATTCGGCCGGGAAGCTCTATGGCGTACCCTATTCAGCTTACGGTGCAGCTGCGGGCAGCAACTTATTCTACCTCATCCTCAGGGGTGATTGGCTGGAGGAAGCGGGGCTTGCGGTACCGGAAACCATTGATGAGCTCGATACTATCCTCGAGGCATTTAAGAAGCGAAACCCAGATAAGTTTCCATTGCTTGACCAGGCGGGCTACAATTACTATGCATCCTACGAAATCGTCTCCCGCTCATTCAGCGAGAGTGGTGGAGCCTGGTATTTTGATGAAGGGACCGGTCTGATGACGCATCCTGTTCTCCATCCGCAGTTCAAGAACTATGTGGCAAAAATGGCTGAATGGTATGCAAAGGGCTATCTCCACCCGCAGTTTCTGGAAAATGCCAGCCAGTCCATGGTACAGCAGTTGATGATGGGAGACGAAGTCGGGGCCGTATTTGCCTGGACAACGGATCCCATACAAGTAAACAAGCAGTGGGCTGATGAGAACCAGGACAAGATCTTCGTTCCGGTTATCGGTGGCCTGGAAGGTCCGGCTGGAGAGGGTGTCCTTGGACGTCCAAGGATATCTACTTACTTCGGTATAAATGCCAATACCAAGAATCCTGAAGCTGTGATGAAGGCTATAGATTTCTTTCTCAGTGAGGAGGGAACCTGGCTGGCGAATCAGGGTGTCGAGGGCAGGAATTACTCCTTCGATGCAGACGGGAAACTTGTACCGAACTCGGAATATGATTACCAGAGCCAGTACAATCCATATACCAACGGTAATCTGTTCAAGGATGTAATTACAGGAAACCACTATCTTGATACGCAGAGAAAGTTCTGGAATGAAATTTTCTTCAGCCCGGAAAGACTTGCGCAGGTCTATTTTGATCCCGACTCCGAAATTGTATATGACTGGTCAGGAAAAGAGACTGTCAACCTGAAGTCGCAGGTAGAGACGTTCATCATGGAGACCATGACCAATACTATTATCGGTCGGGCCAAAGTCTCGGATTGGGACAAAGCTATGGAACAGGCGAAAAAGATCGGGCTTCAAAAGATGATGGAAGAGAGAACCGAACTCTATTTGGCCAACAGATAGGCCCTGCAACTTATTTCTTCAAGGATAATTTTGGATCTGGCAGGAGCGACAGCGTCGCCCTGCCAGGATTTATATTTGCCCTGCAATTAGAGATGGTGACAGTGGGAGATAATGATTCCTCACTGACAGCAATGATCTTGAAAGGAATCATGCCATGCCAATAATGATAGACCCAATAGACATAGGTGATCGGGTAGAAATGCTAGTGGATACATATTTGGTATATGAGAAGTTCAATACCCATTTACGCATGCACTCCCCTGAGAAAAAGGAGATTATCCTCAGGATGGAGAAACCCTGGGAAGGAATCGGGAGTGGAATATACTCATGCGTTTTCAGGGACCATGAAGGTCGCTACCGGATGTACTACCGGGGCACAGCCCTCTCTGCGGATGAAGATGTCAATACGACTGATGGAAGTGAACGGCAGTATACCTGCATGGCAGTCAGCGATGACGGGATAGCGTGGACCCGACCTGATCTGGGTATTGTGGAGTTTGATCAGAATACAGAGAACAATATTATATTCAGCGGCCGGATGGCGCATAATTTCTCACCGTTCCTGGATACCAATCCCGCTACCAAGGAAGCAAAGCGCTACAAGGCGGTTGCAGGACATGCTCCGGAAGGACTTATGGCTTACGGCTCTCCCGACGGGTTGAACTGGAAACCGCTGGCGAAAAAACCGGTTATCACAGAGGGGGCCTTCGATTCTCACAATCTCTGCTTCTATGATGCCAATACAGGCAATTATCGCTGCTACTCACGGTACTTTGCAATTCCGGGAAGCGAGCGGCAGGTAAATGATTTTCTGGGGATCTGTGTCGGTATTCGGGCCATACAGTCCAATACTTCCCCGGATATGATTACTTGGAGTGAACCGGTTGTTAACAGCTATGATGAATCGGTTCCCCTGGAACAGTTTTATACAAATGCAACAATACTCTGTCCCGGGGCAGAGCATATATACCTCTCTTTCCCGATGCGCTTCATGGCTGAACGCTTCAAGATTGATGAACATCCCCATGTAGGGGTCTCTGATGCTGTTTTCATGAGCAGCCGGGACGGAATTCATTTTGATCGTCTCTTCCTGGACTCTTGGATTCGTCCTGATCTGGATAGGCGCAACTGGTCCCAGCGGAACTATATCACATCATGGGGAATCCTCGAAACTTCCCCGGATGAGTTCTCCCTGTATGTCGGTGAGCACTATGAATGGGATGATACCTATGTTCGCAGGTATACCGTACGTAAGCATGGATTTGTCTCGATGTACGCACCGTATGAAGGGGGTGAATTTGTAACCAAGCCCATTTCCTTCAAGGGAGACAGCCTCTATCTGAATTTTTCAACTGCAGCACCCGGATCAATACGGGTAGGGATAATTGCCGATGAGACAGGATGGCCGGCAAAAAAATTCTCAACCGAAGAGTGTGACATAATCTATGGCAATGAACTGTCTCACCGGGTAACCTGGAAGGGTTCCGGCGATCTCACACGCTTTTCCGGAAAATCTGTCCGGCTGAAATTTGAAATGAAAGCAGCGGATCTGTTTGCCTTCCGGTTCGGTTTTCGTGAACGGGAAACTGTTCCCACGGCTACGGATCGTTCAAAAGAGGGTGAATCGTCGATGGGGGAGAGCAATACCCGGAAAGTGTCCCGGAAAAGAACCGGAGCTGTTTCCGACAGAGAGAATACAAAGAAATGAGCATTCAGGACAACAGGGAAGTGGGAGAACAGCCTGTGGCTGTGTATCATCTAGGCGCTTGCCGGGAGCTCTTTGTCGACCGGTTCCTGATCGAATCGACGACGGCGAGGCTTGTGCTGCAGAAGCCGGTCCGTAAAGAGGTCGGCTTTGTGTTCGATGCCCCCTATGAAGGCAGCGGTATCATCTACCCGGTTGTGTTCCGGGATGGCGAGCGGTACCGGATGTATTACATTGCCAGTCATCTGACCAGCGAGGACGGGTCGGTACTCTACAGCGATACCGATTTCTATGCCTGCTATCTTGAAAGTGATGACGGTATATCCTGGCATCGTCCCGATCTGGGGCTCTTTGAGTATCAGGGGAACTGCCATAACAACATCGTGCTGGGGGGAAAGCATACCGATAACTTCACCCCCTTCATCGATACCCGACCGGGCTGTCCTCCGGAGGAGCGCTACAAGGCCTTCGAGGGCTACTGGGAGAAACTATTTGCCTACCACTCCTCCGATGCCGTTCACTGGCAGCGCTATCACGAGGAGGGGCTGGATATGCCGGGGACTTTTGATTCATCAAACCTGGCTTTCTGGGATGAGCAGAGAGAGCATTACTGGGCCTATATCAGGAATTTTCATGACTACCGGGAGGATAACATCCTTTCAGGTATCCGCGATATTCGCTGGAGTACCTCGAAGGATTTCATCCATTGGACAGAACCGCGGCAGATCACCTTTGCAGACGGTGATGACCCTCCCCTGTATGTAAGCAATATTGTTCAATACTACCGGGCCCCGCGTTTTTTTCTCGGATTCCCGGCCCGCTATATTGAGAAACCCTGGAGTCCGGCCTTCGAGCAGCTGTCAAACCCGCAGCACAGACGAAATCGCATGGAGCATTCTCCACGATACGGTCTGGCAATAACCGATTGCATATTCATGTCCAGCCGGGACGGAAAAAACTGGAACAAGACCCGGGAAGCCTTTCTACGTCCTGGACCGGTGCAGCCGCGCAACTGGGTCTACGGGGACGGCTATCTCAGCGTCGGCATGGTGGAGACCGCTTCGGATACCGCCGGGGAGCCGGATGAGCTGTCACTCTATACGCTTGAGAATCACTGGATCACGACTCAGACGCTCCGCCGCTTTACCGTCCGGCAGGATGGCTTTATGGCACTTGCCGCCGGGGCCGAAGCGGTAGAGACGCTGACCAGGCCATTCACCTTTACCGGGTCGCGGCTTACCCTGAATCTCTCCACATCAGCCGCAGGCTGTATCCGTGTTGAGCTGCAGGATTGGGAAGGGCGGCCAGTCCCGGGATATTCCCTGGAGGAGTGTGATGTGATCTTCGGCGATACGCTGGAGTATACCGTCTCCTGGAAGGGGTCCCGGGATGTTTCCGGTCTCTCCGGCAGGCCGATCAGGATGCGGTTGGCAATGCAGGACAGTGACCTCTTTTCGTATCAGTTCAGGGAGAACTAACGGCAGGGGATGCCAGGAGGAGTGCCATGCAGGCAGCTATCTGCTTTTTTGATGATTACTGGCTGGATGTGAAACGGGGCGTTAAGCGGCGCTGGTTCCGCCCGCAGCAGTCAGGCGAATACATTGACCCGGAATTTCAGAATGGGGTCTACCCTTCGGTGCACTGGTGTCCGGAAGCCGGGGTCTACAGGCTGTGGTATGAAGTCCTGCCGATCATGAAAGTCGATGCCCTCCGCTATCTGGCTCTGGCAGAGAGTGAGGACGGCAGGATCTGGCGACCGGTCCGGCTAGCCGAACCTCCCGACCCGATGAGTGTCGAGCATCCCTATATCGTCTATTCCGGTAACGGCGGAGTGCATGGCACTTCCGTGTTCCGCGATCCGTTTGACCCCGATCCGTCCCGGCGTTATAAGGCCGCCGGCATGACCCGGACCTACCGTGACGGCATTCGTCCAGAGACGCTTCCGGTTCGTCTTTCGGTGTCCCCGGACGGGATTCATTGGCAGGAAGGGGATATAATCCACCCATTTACGAGCGATGCGCTCAATGCGCTCTTCTATAACCCCTGGGACGGAAGGTACCAGGCGCTGCTGCGGGCAGCCTATGTGGACCGCCGAATCTTCCAGGTTACCGGCCGGGAACCGGGGAATCCGTACGACTGGAGCGAACCCCGTCTGGCCGTGCATCCCGATGCCGGCTACGATGTGCCTGTCCAGCTCTACAGTATGTGGGCCGGCTGGAACGACGGACTGTTTCTCGGCCAGCTGATGAAATACTATGTCGACCTCCACGATGTCGACTATTCCACAATGACCGGGTATCAGGACTCGGAGCTGATGTACAGTTATGACGGGTATCACTGGATGCATACGACCCGGGAGCCGCTGGTGGAACGGAGCTATCCCGATGAGCATGGGCAGTGCGAGCTGGTGCTGACCGGAATGACTACCTCCGGCGATGGCAGCCGCCATATCCTGGTAGGGACAGGATCACGGTTCTACCACTCGACAAATGATATCTTCGAGCAGCTTCTGGAGGAGTATCAGGCGGCGGCACATAAGTTCTTCTTCTTTGAGATCCGCAGGGACGGTTTTACCGGACTGGAAAATTGCGGGCAGGGAGGCATTATAACGACCAAGACTGTGGAGCTGCTGCAGGCTGACCTGAACTTCAATGTCAGTGTTCCTTTTGGCAGGGCCCGTTTCGCGCTGCTGCAGCCGGATGGGACGCCGTTGTCGGGGTTTAGTTTCGATGATTGTGAGCTGTATATCGGGGATGAGGTCGCCGCGGTACCGCGCTGGAAAGCCAGGAGGCTGGAAGAGGCGGTGGGCCGGAGGGTACGGATAAGCGTGGAGCTCTCCTGCGGGATTCTGTATGCCATACGGGCAACCATGCGACCGTCGATCCGGACTCCCCAGCGCTCGTTTGGGGATGGAATGCAGATTGAAGCGGAGCGCAGGATTATCCATACTGCGCAGGCAACTTGATAAGGCGGGCGAGGGAGGTGTGGCGAGGAAGCGGTTGCAATGACAGAGATCTGTGAACTGTCTGCTTATCTGCAGGGGCCGGGGGTCTTCAAGGGCTTTACCAGGCTGACGTGATACGAGGAGAAGTAATGAAGAACGGTGAGAAGATAGTGATGAACATACAACAGAAAGGTATTGTGTTTGCAGGCGGGGATGACCGTCCGGCAATGCGCAGCAGCACGTTTCCGGGAATCTGTATCCTGCCCGACGGGCGCTGGCTCTGTACCTTCCGCAGCGCTCCGAAAAAGGGAGCAACAACTGGTCAGAAGGTATCGTTCTGCTGGTCGGATGACGAGGGCAGGAGCTGGAGTGAGCCGGTGCATCCGTTTCCCGGCGTAGCAGTTGACGGGCATCCGGGGCTGATTCGGGCAGGCTATGTGACGGCACTGCAGAGCGGCCGGTTACTGGCTGTGCTGTGCTGGGTTGATAATTCTGATCCTGAAATACCGTTCTTTAATAATGTGACTGAAGGATTAATTGATACGCGCATTTTTCTGGCTGAATCGGAAGACAATGGCTCCAGCTGGAAAAACCTGCGGCTCCTGCGGGATTTCCCGTTCAGCAACGTGCCCGTCCCGATAACTGGCCCGGTACTCCAGTTGCCGGACGGACGACTGGTGCTTCAGTTCGAGGTGAACAAGCCCTATTATGAAACCCAGGTCTGGCATCATCGTTCTGTGCTGCTCTACTCAGATGACGGTGGAATGACCTGGCCGGAATGCGATGTGGTTTCCAGTGATCCTGAGAACCGGGTGTTTTATTGGGACCAGCGTCCCGGCGTCATGGCCGACGGGTCACTGCTGGACACCTTCTGGACGTATGATAACGGAACGACTGCCTATCGTAATATTCACACCCGGTCCAGTGGCCGGGGGGATCAGCTTCGCAGTTGGGGCCCGATGGTTGACAGCGGAATTCCCGGTCAACCTGCGCAGCCGGTTGTCCTGGAAGACGGGTCCATTGCTCTGGTCTATGTTGACCGGACCGATATTCCTGCAATACGGCTGGCAGTGAGCAGGGATGGTGGAGTGAGCTGGATCAGCCAGAGGGAACCGCTCTATCTGCATAGACAGAGGAAGAAGCAGGAGTATGATAAGCACTCAATGAATGATGCCTGGTCGGAGATGGGCAAATTCTCCGTTGGCCTGCCTGCTGCTGCTCTCTGCGGCAACGGGGATCTGCTGGTAGTATTTTATGCCGGACCGGATACCGATACCACGGCAATAAAGTGGCTTCGTGTGCCAGAAGCTGCAATGGAAGGTGTGTATGCGCGGTGAATGGAAAGAGAGCGACCGGGAGCTGGCAGAGCAGTATATGGGATTTCTTCCTGACAGAATATTTGATGTGCATGCCCATCTGTATGACACGGGAACCTGGAAGAGCATGAAGGGGTATGAGCGGTTTTCCCCTGAAGTTGTCACTCTCAATGAGTATCGGGAGCAGATGGCTCTGATCCTTGGAAGCAGGGAGCTCCATGGATTGTATTTCCCCTACCCGGTAATTCATGGCGTAGATGACGGATTTTCGCTGGACAACAATTGGGTAGCCGGGCAGATTGCCAATGATCCTCTCTCCTTTGGCCAAATGCTGGTAGCCCCGTCCGATGATCCTGACCGGGTAGAAGTTGAGATGAAAGAATTTGGATTTCGTGGCCTCAAGCCGTTTGCCATATACAGCTCCGTGGATAATCACTGGGAAGCCGAGATCCCAGATTACCTGCCTGAGCCCCTGGCTGCCGCTGCTGACAGGAACGGATGGTCGATCACGCTGCATCTCATGCAGTATCAGGGTGCGGAAAGTACCTCCAACCAGTACTGGATACGGCACTACTGTGAAAAGTTTCCCAACATGAAACTGATTCTCGATCACTGTGCACGGGGCTTCAACTCCCGCAGGGCATATCGGGGTCTGGAGAAACTGACCGGGCTGCACAACCTGTGGATTGATACCTCCGTTGTTTGTGACCCCCTCTCCATTGCTGCATGTTTCAAACTCTTCGGTTCAAAGAGGGTGATGTATGGTTCGGATTACTGCATGTCACATTTCAGGGGGATCAATACCGGTGTGGGAGATACCTTTCTCTGGATAGATGACGAGGCAGCAGTCTGGCAGGGACATGGACATGCCGCCGAGCTTCAACCGACACTTGTCGGGGTGGAGAACCTCCAAGCAATACAGGCTGCTGCCCGGGTCCTTGGACTGCAGGATAGGGATATTGAGGATTTCTTCTGGAATAACGCAGAGAGAATGATTCACGGGTAAGCTGGTACTGCCTGCATCCCAGCAGGGTCATTAATCGCAATGTAAGGTTAAAGGAGAGCGGTTTGAAGCCAATAGACATAGGCAGCAACAGAGAGCTGTTTGTCGATCGGTATCTTGTCGGTACCCTCGAGAATCTGGAGCATGTGCTTCATGCTCCACGGGAAATCAGGGAGAACTCCCTGGATAATTATGGCGGGTATGTGACCATCATCCATGACGAAGCGGGCTACAAGCGGTACTACAGATCAAGCTATGGAAACGAGGAGTATGATGGGCATCCCGGTGAACTGACCTGTGTTGATATCAGTGAGGACGGGATCAGCTGGGAAAGTCCCGACCTGGATATATACCATCCCGTAGAGGGAAGGAGGAATATCATCCTGATGGATGATCCTCCGCGCAGTCATAACTTCTCACCGTTTCTTGACGAGAACCCAACGGCCGTTGCTGCCGAACGGTATAAAGCCCTTGCCGGAACACACAAGGAAGACAATGGTCGTCCCGATTACGTGCTGCCTCTCCCCGATATTGACAGCGGCCTCTATGTGTTTACCTCTCCGGATGGCATTCACTGGAAGAAGAGAACGGACTATCCGGTAATTACCTTTTCTGAATTTGCCTTTGATTCACAGAATGTCTCTTTCTGGTCTGAAGCCGAGCAGTGCTATGTCTGTTATTTCCGCTGCTGGGAGAAGCATGCCATGCGGGGCAATCAGTCCGGAGAGCCCGAAAGGGTGACCATGCAGACGCACCTGCGATCAGTGGCACGAACAACAAGCAGAGACTTCATACACTGGACAGAGCCGGTACGGCTCAAACCGAATTTTCCGGGAGAACATCTCTATACCACCCAGGCACATCCCTATTTCAGGGCAAAGCACATATACATAGCCTTGCCGACCCGTTTCATGCAGGAGAGGGGGAGTTCGACCGATGTCATGTTCATGTCTGCCCGTGGGGCTGGTCCCTTTGACAGGACCTTTGGACAGGCCTTTGTCAGACCGGGAAACGATCCAGCTGCCTGGGGAAACCGCTCAAACTATGCCAACCTGAATATCTATCAGACATCACCCAGTGAAATGTCTTTCTATGTGCGCGGGATTCGCAGGGTGCTGCGCATAGACGGATTTGCATCCATACAGGCAAAGGGGAGTCCCGGTGTCCTGACAACGGTTCCCTTCACCTTCACTGGCGACCGGCTACTGATGAACTATGCCACTTCAGCTGCTGGGAGTATCAGGGTGACGCTGCTGGATGCTGAGGATAACAGGGAGATACCGGGAGCCAGTTTTGCCGACAGCAGAGAAATCATAGGTGATGAGATAGATGGGGAGATCCCCGTTGACAGAACTATCCTGAAACAGGTATCCGGCAAGCCCGTACGGATGAGGGTATTCATGACAGATGCAGATCTCTACTCATTTAGATTTTCATCACATGCTGTCAGTCAGCTCATGAGGTAGCCGTATGAGAAATGTCGATGGTGTGCTGACCTTCAACAGTGATACGCACTATTTCCAGTGGGGCGGCTACTCAGTTAAACCGGTGGAGGTGACCGAAGAGACAGTTGCATGGTTGCGTCTCATTGACAGCTGTCCCGCGTCACCCGCAGTGCATGAAAAGAGTGTCGCGATGACAGAGTGCCTCCGGCATACGTTGGCGGTTTCCCTGAATGTCAAGGCTGAAGAGATCCTGCTTTCAGACAACACTACAAACGGTCACAACCTGGTTGCCTGGGGGCTGGATTTCGCCCCGGGCGATGCCATCGTTCTCTCAAAGCATGAACACCCTGCCAATATTCTACCATGGTATGCCCTGGCGCAAAGAAAGCACCTGCAGGTACTGTTTATTGATGACTATCAGGATGATGATCAGCTTATATATCAGCTTGAGGAGGTACTGGATCGCCATTCCGTACGGGCGGTGGCGCTCTCTCATGTTTCCCGGAATACCGGGTATCGGCTGCCAGTTGAATTGGCAGCAGAGCTCTGCAGGGAACGGGATGTATTCTTCCTGGTGGATGGAGCCCAGTCGTTTGGCAACATTCCGGTTGATATCCAGGCAATCGGCTGCGATGCCTACTCTTTCTGCGGACACAAATGGCTGCTGGGACCACAAGGGACTGGTGGATTATGGCTCTCAGAAAAGTCGATGGATAGGGTTACACCTTCGTGGATGGGATCAAAATCGCAAGCTTCTTATACCATGGAAGGCGACTTCATCTGGAAGCCTGACATGAAGCGCTACGAGTATGGGACGAGGAACTTCTCGCTTCTTGCCGGGTGGCTGAAGGCACTGGAACTGATTGGTAAGATGGGCTGGGAGAGTTTTTTTACCGATATCCGGGAAACAACAGGACAATGGAAACGAGTACTGGCTGGTATCGATCCTGCGATAGTCCTGACTCCCGACGCATGGGAACACTCTTCAGGTATCATTGTTCTGCAGTTTGCCGGGAAGAACGCGGGGAAATTCAGTGACTGGCTCTGGGAGAAGCATCGCATCGTATGCAGCCGGATGGATAGGGCAGAGCATATGCGAATCTGCAATCATATAGGGAATGACGATGAAGAAAGAGCGCTGTTGACATCACTGGTGTCACAGTTTTCAGCAGGGAAAATAGATGTTGGATAGTCTGGAATTCATCAGCAAAGAGGCGGTGAAGGGGCTTTCCGGATCCATGAAATTTCTTGGACACCTTGTCAGGGATTTCCCCGGAAGGCAGTGTGGTACCGAGATGGGCAATCGTGCTGCGGAGTATATATATGGGGTATGTACAGAACTGGGGCTCTATGCATCAAAGGAGGAGTTTTCTCTTCCCGGCTATACCCAGCAGGCTGGGTACGTAACTCTCTCGCTGAAGAACAACCGTGGGGAAAAAGAGGAGCTGTTCCGCTGCAGGGCAGAGACGCTGATCTACTCTCCAGTTGGCGTTGTCACGGGCTTGTTGTCCGTTCATGAAAGGGATAGACCAATTCAGGTCTCAACCGGAAAACAGGTTGTCATATCAAATGAATCGTTGCGGGAATATCGGAATGAACCTGATGCAATTTCAGCATGGATTTACATAACTCCCGACACGACCCGGGGCGGGTGCTTCAGCAGCAGCGTGGCTGACAGCAGGACTGCATCGTTCATTGGGAATATTCCAGCTTGCTCGGTCAGCAGGGAAGACGGAAACAGCATACTCGAAATCCAGAGATCAGTTGACAGGCAGCTCCATGTGGAGGTGATGACGGCTGCTGAAGAGGTCGGGACGATGCGGCGGGGCGTCAACATAGTGGCAAAGCTGCTGCAGGCTGATGAAGAGAGTGCACCGGGCAGAAACAAGGGAAAGCCGGAGCCTGCTGAATATATTATCGCAGGCAGTCACTTTGATTCGTTTCTCAACGTTCCCGGGGCCACGGATAACGCTGCCGGTACCGCAGTGCTCTTCGGAGCAGCCGGAATCCTTTCGAAGATGAGGGAGTATTTTCCATTCAGACGCAACATTGCCTTTGTTACCTTTGATGGTGAGGAGCTGGGCCTGTTGGGATCAAAAGACTATGTTGGGAAGCATAAGGGTGAACTTGGCCTGTGCCGGTGTATGGTAAACCTTGATTGCGCGGGAAAAATAGGCAGAAAAGCATTGCAGGTGCATGCCTGGGATGACTTCCCCTGTTCAATCGGCGATATTGCAGCACAGATCCCGTGCATAGAGGGAAGGGTGGATAGCTGGTTCAGTTACAGATCTGACCACCAGCCGTTCTGGAGAGCGGGAGTTCCAACAATCTACGGGTATGGCGGGATGCAGCCATTGGCGTATGCACAGCATACTTTAAATGATACGTTGGACAAAGTTATCCCGGATGGTCTCTTGACGGATACTATCATAACGGCAACCCTGCTGTATCACCTCGCTTCGTACGATGAGTTGCCGTGGAGAAACAGAACTGATGCAGAAATGAAGAATCAGCTTCAGGAATATGGTCTTCTGCAGAAGATTGAGCAGTTCTAGCTCAGTTGTGAGTGAGGAGAAGGTGATGAACCATGATGAATATGGCCGCTGGAGTGATTTGAGTGAGGAAACAACGGGAGAAGTTGCTGCTGTTGCTGCCGGATACATTGATTACATAAGCAGGGTCAAGACAGAGCGGGAAGCTGTATCATACTGTATGGAAAAGTTGCTTGCCGCCGGCTTCACAGACATTACCGCGTGTGATGCGGTAGGCCCGGGGGATAGGGTCTGCAGAAATATTAAAAATAAGGGGGTGGCAGCGGCTGTCATAGGCAATGCCGGCAGCGGTTTCCATATCGTTGCGGCACACTCCGATTCCCCGCGCCTTGCCCTTAAGCCGAAACCCTTCAGGGATGATACCGGGCTGGGATATGCTTCACTCTATGCCAGGGGTGGAATTAAACCCTACCTGTGGGTTGATATGCCACTGGCAATCCACGGTATAGTCGCTACAGAATCAGGAAAATCAATAGAGCTGGTAATTGGGGAGAACGACGATGAGGGGTGCTTCCTTATTCCGGACATCTCTCTGCATGCGAGCGGAAGACAAAAAGAATTGCAGATGGACGAAGCGGTCAGGCTACAGGACCTGCAGTGCATCACCGGCAGCATCCCATCGCAGAACGGGGCTGCAGAGAGCATTTCACATGCGGTCCTGGATTATCTGAAGGCACACTACTGCATAGGTCCGGAAGAAATCGTTGCCTCAGAGCTGCACCTTGTCCCGCGGGGAAAAGCGCTCTCCCTGGGGTTTGACAGAAGTTTGATAGCAGCCTTCGGACAGGATGACAGGATCTGTGTCTATACCGGACTGCAGGCTATCCTGGAATCGGGGGAGCGGTGTCAGATGCCGCACGGGCAGATTGATCATACCAATGTATTTTTTGCCATTGATCGGGAAGAGATTGGCAGTATAGGCAGCACCTCGGCAAATTCACGAGTATATGAGAATTTTCTTACCGAGATCATTGACAGGCAGTATGCAGGGAGGGTTTCGGTTAGCGCTTCTTCGGTTTTCGAGAAATCCAAGGTAATTTCTGCAGACGTCGCCATTCTTACCGGGGCGCTGGAGAAGGACTACAGCGATATGCACAATGCTGCACTTTGCGGGCGGGGGATATGTCTCGATAAGTTCATGAGCAGTTCCAACCATGAGTTTGTGCAGTGGTTTTTAGATCGGTTGAATGCACATGATGTATTCTGGCAATCATCAATGCTGGGAAAGGGGGCTGTGCAGTTTGGCGGCTCAGTTGCCGCCAGTTTTGCACATAAAGGTATGGAGGTGATCAATGCCGGACCGGGAATACTCTGTTCCCATGCACCATATGAGATAGTGTCCAAGCTGGATCTCTTTATGACAGGGAAGGCTTACAGTGCCTTTTACGGATAGCCGCATAGAATATGCAGAGCACTGGCAGGGCAGTACTGATGAATATGATCAGTTCCCATGCAGGGCATATTATCTGTGATGTGTTTTTCGATTACAAAAAGGGGGACAAATGATTTGACGACTTTTTTTCAGGAAAAAAGATCTTGATCTTTTTCCTTGACGCAAAGGCATGGGTACTTTACACTGATATGGTAATTGGTTATAACAATATAATCCTTTTCCATATATACAAGATAAGGATGGAAAATGAACAATAAAAAAGGGCAGAAACTCTATAATAGAGCAAAAATTATCATTCCCGGTGGTACCCAGCTTCTCAGCAAGCGACCCGAACTCTATGCCCCCGGACTGTGGCCGGCCTATGCTTCAAAGGCCGAAGGCTGCAGGTTATGGGATCTTGACGGATCTGAATTTCTTGACATGACGACGATGGGCATCGGAACCTGCATCCTCGGGTATGCCAACCCGGTGGTCAACCGGGCGGTGAAAGCGGCGGTGGATGCCGGATCGATGAGCTCCCTGAACTTTGCCGAGGAGGTGGAGCTTGCCGAACTGCTGCTGGAGCTCAATCCCTGGGCTGATATGGTCCGTTATGCACGCTCGGGAGGCGAGATGCTCTCACAGGCAGTAAGAATTGCACGGGCGGCTACCGGCAGGGAGGTTGTAGCCTTCTGCGGGTATCATGGATGGCATGACTGGTACCTGGCCTGCAACCTCCAGGGGGAGGATGGGCTGTCCGGGCATCTTCTCGACGGGCTGAAACCTGCCGGCGTTCCCCGGGGTCTTGCAGGAACCATTCTGCCGTTCCATTACAACGTCCGTGAGGAGCTGGAGGAGATACTGGAGAACAATGCCGTTGCGGCCATAATCATGGAACCTGTCCGGTATCGTGAACCGGAAGAGGGGTTCCTGCAGCATGTCCGGAAGCGGGCTTCACAGGCGGGCGCAGTCCTCATCTTCGATGAAGTGACTGCAGGCTGGAGACACAATATCGGGGGAGCGCATACCCTATACGGCGTCACTCCCGATATGGCGGTATACGCCAAGGCAATGAGCAACGGTGTCCCCTGTGCTGCTGCAGTGGGGGTAGAGAGTGTCATGGAGGCTGCCCAGGAGACCTTCATATCCTCAACCTACTGGACCGAACGCATCGGCTTTGCTGCAGCCCTTGCAGCTGTCAGAGAGATGCTGCGGCTCAACCTGCCCGAGCGGCTTGCAGAAGCCGGGAAAAGGATGCACTGTATCTGGAGGGAAAGCGCGAAGCAAGCCAACCTCTCGATTTCAATTGAAGGGAGACCGGCCCTCACGCATTTCAGCTTCAACCATGACCATCCAGGAGTGCTGAACACAATTCTCACACAGCGGATGCTTGAACGGGGATTTCTGGCTAATACGGCATTCTATGCCAGCCTTGCCCATACAGTGGATGTCATAGAGCGCTATGGTGAGAACCTGGAAGAGGTCTTCGGGATTATCGGGGATGCGGTTGCCTCGGGAGAACCTGAGAAGTTCCTGCTGGGGGAAGTGGCAATGAGCGGGTTCTCCCGTCTGACATAGAGAAAGAGCGGCCTACCGTATATGGTACGCGTAGCATATTAGTGGAAACAGCATGCAGAAAGGTGCATAGGGAGTAATTTATGAAGATGAGAAAAAGCAGGGTGCTTGAAACCCTGCGGGCAGGCGGAGTGGCAAGATCAATGAAGGTTAACTTGAGTGATCCGAAGGTGGTGGAAATTGCCGCGATGTGCGGCTTTGATGCCATCTGGCTCGATATGGAGCACGTCCCAACAGACTGGCGAACCATTGAGGACGGGGTCCGGGCTGCCAAGATCTATGATGCGGATGTGGTTGTCAGGGTGGAGAAGGCCTCCTACTCCGACTACATCCGACCGCTTGAAGCCGACGCAGCCGGAATAATTGTTCCGCACCTGATGTCGGCTGAAGAAGCCCGGCAGATTGTACGGACCACCCGGTTCCACCCCCAGGGACTGCGACCGGTGGACGGTGGGAACACCGACGGAGCCTATTGCCTGATGGATTACAAGGGCTATATCAGTGCGGCAAATGAGAACCGCTTTATCTGTGTGCAGATTGAGGATGTCGAGGCCATGGATGAGCTGGAGGAGATTGCCTCAATTGAGGGGATAGATATGATCTTCTTCGGTCCCGGGGACTATTCACAGTCGCTCGGCGTGCCGGGGGATTGGGATAATCCGGAACTGCTGAAGGCGAGAAGGCGAATTGCTGAAGTGTGCCGGCAGAACAATAAGTTCGCAGCCACTGTCGGGGGAGCGGCAAACTATCACGAACTGGTTGATATGGGCTACGCATTCATCAATATCGGGGCAGATGTTGTGGCGCTCTCAAGCTATAACTACCAACTGCTTGAGGATTGCAGATAACGGTATGAAACAGAATAACCGGGTGACAGCATCAACTCCCTCCCGTCTCGGTCTGGGAACTGTCCAGTTCGGATTCAACTACGGAGTGAACAACAGGAGTGGGCAGGTTCCCTTCAGGGAGGTGTGTGAGATTCTCTCCATAGCCGCCGAGAACGGGATCAACTTTCTTGACACTTCCCGCATGTATGGAAGCAGCGAGCGGGTGCTGGGAGAGGCGATGGCCGAAACGGTTACCGATTTCATTCTCTGTACCAAGCTGGACCTTCCGGATGGCTATGCAGAGATGGGAGAGGCGCAGATACAAGAGGTGGTCCTGGATTCGTTCAACCGGAGTAGGGATGCCCTGCGCCTTGATACCATCCCGATCTACCTCCTCCATAATTTTGACTACTACACCGCTGCCGGAGGGTATATCTGGGAGTTGCTTAAGGAGATCCGTGATCGAGGTGATATCACAGATTTGGGTATCTCGATCGGACGGGGACCGGAGGAGGCCCTTGCCTGCCTCAATGACGAAGCGGTGCGGGTCATGCAGATTCCCTTCAATGTTCTTGATCAGCGCTGGAAAGTCAGCGGGGTCCTACAGAAAAGCAGAGAGAGGGATGTAACGTTGATCAACAGGAGTACCTATCTGCAGGGGCTGCTGCTGATGGACCCAATAAAGGCGGGTAACATAGTTCCGGAGGCTCCGGCAAGGATTGAGCGGCTCCGGGTTATCTCCCGTAGCTGCGGAGTTCCGGTCAAGGAGCTGGTCTTCAGGTATGCAGCCGGGCACCCGCATATAGACACCACGATCATCGGGGTGGATACCCCGAAGCAGCTCAGCGAGAATCTGGCGATCATGGGAAAGGGAGCGCTTGATGCTGATGTTGAAGCGATGATTGAGACGGCCTTCAGCGATTCCCCGGATGAACTGGTCAATCCTGCACTGTGGAACATTGCATACGCTCCCCCTGCAGATGAGAATAATAAGAAATAGCACCATAGAATATCGAGAGACAATAGGAGTGATATATGAGCAGCTTTAAGTATCAGCCCTCTACATGGGTACCGTTCAGGGACAAAGCGGTGATTGAACGGGTAAGGGCCATTACACGTGAGAATCTGGCAAAGCATGAGAATCCCGACTTCCGGATACATATCCTGCCGGCAGAGAAGATAGACCATATCGTCATTACCGATATGTTTGCCCGGATCAAGGCTTCCGATGATGAGGACAGGAAGACAGTACTCATATTTCCCAACCCCATGCCCTCCTACTGGAAGGTCGCCCACCTGATCAACACCTTCAGGGTGGACTGCCGCAATCTCTGGGTTTTCGCCATGGATGAATATGCCAGTGAGGATAATGTTCTGCCCCCGGAGGAGTGGCCCTTCAGTTTCAAGTATGCCATGTACAAGTATTTCTACTACAGCATTGATGCCGACCTGCGTCCTCCGAAGGAGCAGGTCATCGGACCGACGAATGAAAACTGCAGGAGTTACAGCAGGATGATCGAAGATGCCGGCTATGCCGATGCCTGCTACTCCGGTCCCGGCTGGACCGGACACCTGGCCTTCATTGAGCCTGATTCGCCTGAATACGGCACCGATAACCTGGAGGAGTGGATGAAGCTGGGAGCCGGCTTTGTCACCCTGAGTCCCTTCACGCTTGCCCAGAATTCGATGCACGGGTTCTTCGGGAAGAGCGGGGATCTCTCGGCGGTACCGCCGAAGGCCTTCACCATCGGGCCAAAGGAGGTTGTCGAATCAAAAAATCGGATTGACAGTAGCAGCATTACCGTGCATGGAACAACAACGAGCTGGCAGAGGCTCATAACCAGGCTCGTTACCCATGGACCGGTTACCCCGAGGGTCCCGACCTCCATACATCAGCTGCTGAAGACCGATCTCTATATATCCGAGGAGAATGCCATGGATATTGAGCCGGACTGGAACAAGGGCTACTGAAAAGGCTGTAGAAGGCCAAAGTTATATCAGGAAGAGAGCAGGAGAGCGTATGAATAGCCTGGAGCGAGTCAGGGCAGCGTCAGAGAGAAAAAAGACGGATCGTCCCTGTAGCGGGCTGCGATGTACCCCGGAGGCCTGGAAATCCCTGCGGGACTACTTTGGCGCGGCTACGGACAACGAGGTCCTCGATATCCTCGATATCGACCTGCGCTTTGTCAGTGCCCGCTTCATCGGGCCGCAGGTGAAGAGCGCCGTGCCGCTGGGCAGCGAGGGGTACGATTTCTGGGGCTGCCATACCCGGGCAGTCACAAACGAGTTCAACACCTATTTTGAATTCGATTACCACCCGCTTGAATCGGCGGAGAGCCTGGAGGAGATCGAAGGGCATGACTGGCCGGATGTTGATTGGTGGGACTTTTCTTCTGTAAGGGATCAGGCAGAAGAGCATGACCTCAGGGATATACGGGCACACATCTTCTTTGCAGGCGGCACCTTCGAGACACCCTGGTATATCAGGGGGCTTGAACGGTTCCTCCTTGATATGTACGAGCACCCGGAGTTTGTGGAAGCTATCTGTACAAGGGTCGGGGACTATTATCAGGAGCGGGCCTTTCGGGCAATCGATAAAGCCGGGGGGTTCTTCCATATGGTCGGTTCGGGTGGTGATATCGGGACCCAGCGGGGAATGATGCTGGCCCCCGATATGTGGAGAAAGCATATAAAGGGGCATGCGAAGCGGCTGATCATGCCCTTCCGTGAGCGGGGGTACATGACATTCTATCACTCCTGCGGCTCCCTGGTGCCGGTCATAGAGGATCTCATCGAGATAGGGCTGCAGTTCCTTGAACCCATCCAGGTTACCGCAACCGGTATGCAGCCCGAACGGCTCTTCGAGCAGTTCGGAGATCGTCTTTCCTTCCACGGTGCCGTTGACGAGGTGGAGCTTCTTCCGCATGCAACCCCAGCCGAAGTGTATGATGCTACCCTTGATCTGATAGATCAGCTGGGCGGCAATTACGGGTTCATAGTAGCCCCGAGCCATCAGGTACAGGGGGATACGCCTCCTGAAAACGTCGAAGCAATCTACCGGGCTGTGGCTGACTATCCGAAGGTGCGCTGAGAGAGCAGGAAACAGAGAAAACAGGCACAATAACGAAAAGGAGCAACTATGTTACCGAACGAACGGGTACAAGCTGTCTATG
This sequence comes from uncultured Spirochaetales bacterium, assembly GCA_964605195.1. Classification (GTDB taxonomy): domain Bacteria; phylum Spirochaetota; class Spirochaetia; order JABMQR01; family JABMQR01; genus CAZSBC01. The sequence continues at coordinate 49,370 of CAZSBC010000003.1, forward strand.
AGAGGAAAACACCGGACCGGGTTCCCCTCCTGCTGGATCTCAGCCACTGGTACAAGAAAAACTATAACAAGGCCTTTGACCTGGCAGGGTACCAGGGGGTGGAAAAGGAGCTGGTGGAACTGCACAGGGAGATCGGGGCGATCTGCTATTGTGAGATGGGTGGCTTCTACTCCCTCACTCCCGATACCGATGACATTGTCTACTCCACCTCAACCGAGAAGGGGGTCTTTATTACACATGTAGAGACTCCCCTGGGGACTCTCCATGAGGAGCGGGTATTCAGCGAGAACAGCTACTCATACAACATCAGGAAACACCTCCTGGATTCACCGAAGGATTTTCCCGTTGTCGAGTACCTCATGGATCACTTGGTATGTAAAACGAAATGGGATATCTATACCCAATGGGCTGAAGCATTGGGCGAGTATGGGTTTCCCTATGTGCAGCTACCCTATTCCGGCCTGGGATATCTCATTTCCCGGAACTTCGGGGTGGAACCGACAATCTATGCCACGCTTGACTACCCTGAAGAAACGAAACGGCTCATAGATGCCGTCAATGCCAGGAACCTGCAGATTCTTGATACCATCATTGACGGGCCGTTTCAGACGCTGCTGATCAGCGATAACTTTGACAGCAACATTCAAACAAAGAATCTCTTTGACGAGTTCTCCCGGGCCTATTACACCGAAGTGGCCGAGAGGCTGCATGCCAAGGGAAAATACCTGGCTGTGCATGTGGACGGTGAGATGCGGGGAGCAGTTACCTGGATGGCAGAGTGCGGCGTGGACTGCATTGATGCCGCCACTCCAGCGCCGATGTTTGCCCTCACTCCTGAGGAGGCAAGAAAACAGGCCGGACCCGATATCATCCTTTCGGGGGGGATCCCGGCCACAGTGTTTGGCAGCCAGGGAAGCGATGATGAATTTGTTGCAGCAGTGATTCGCTGGCTTGAATTGAGGAAGGTCTCCCCCAGGCTCTTGCTAGCAGCCGGTGACCAGGTCCCTACCGATACCTCGCTTGATCGAATCAGGATGCTCGGGGAGCTTGTGGAGCGGTACGGCAGATATTAACGAAAAGTGAAGATATGGATTGCTTTCAGTGCGGCTCCTGAGTATGTTAGTTGACAGACAGTACTGAGGAGTTTGTTGTATGCCGGAGCTTCCGGAAGTTGAAACACAGTGCCGCTTTCTGCGGCGTGCCGGAATCATTACCCTGCCAATTACAGGTGTCACCGTCACGTGGGAAAGGACGCTGGGCGGGCTGGCAAGGGAGAGTTTTGCCGGACGGCTCATCGGTGAGCATGTTTCGGGTATACTCAGGCGGGGCAAGTTCATCGTCATTGAGCTCTCCTCAGGTGATTCGCTGCTGGTTCACCTGCGGATGACCGGCAGCCTGGTCCTGCGGGATTCCGGTTCGGATGTCGATATCCATGACCGGGTAATAATCAATTTCGGTGATATCGAGCTGGCCTTTCATGATCCCAGAAAATTCGGCCGTATTGTGCTGACTTCCGACCCCACGGACCTCCTGGGAAAACTGGGTCCCGAACCCCTTGATGATGAGCTGACACAGGAAAGTTTCCATGTCATGCTGCAGTCGAAAAACCGGCAGATCAAGCCCCTGCTGCTCGACCAGGGATTCATTGCCGGGCTGGGCAACATCTATACGGACGAATGCCTCTTTCTCACTGGTATCCATCCCCAGAGGGTGAGCAGCACGCTTTCTGTGAAGGAGGCCTCGGTCCTGCTGCAATCCATTCGACAGACCCTGCTGACCGGGATTAGCAACGGAGGGACTTCGCTTGGCGGCGGTGAAGGCAACTTCAGGTCCGGTGGAAGCTATGGCGCCAACGCGGATGCACTTCAGGTCTTCATGCGGACGGGCAAACCCTGTTTCCGCTGTGGTACGCTGATAGAGCGCGCTGTCATCGGGCAGAGAGCTACCCATTTCTGTCCGCATTGCCAGGGGAAGCCCTGATAGCGATTATGTCCGGGAGGGCGCACAAACCGGTTGTAGACTGCATCCATGCGATGATTTCCGGGGTTACTGCAGCATCTGCTCCTGATCCGAGGGCAGCGAGAGCTGTCTGACAGAGCAGGGTGGAGTGAGCTGCCCCTGAGCCTAAGAGGTACTGCTGTCGCCCAGGGAATCCCGCACTACCCATCCTGACACTGGATATACCGCTCCAGAACAGTAGTATCAGGGGACTTCCGCTGCCCCTCTCCCGGAGTTGATGAAAGAGGTTGCACCGGTAATTGCCTAAAAGATGAAGAGGGCATCTGCGATTGCATTGAGAAAGCCCTTTGTTGCTGCAGTAGAGAAGATGTTGAGTGATATGGGTCCTATGGCGACCAGCAGAATGAGGCCAAATGAGAATCCTATCAGCAGTGGATTGGTGTTACTGCGCTTCATACCCGGGACTATAGCAGATTACAAAATTGCAGTGAATGAGTATGCCGACAATTTCCTCTTTGTTCCGGTGTTGCCGTAACTGCTACTGGACAATGGGGATTTGCTCTGTTATAGTTACTTACACAAAGTAACTAATAAGATATCAGTAAAAGGACGTTGTATGGAGAGAAGTATACCGGAAACAGTGCCAGCTCTGGTTGAAAGGGCCAGGAAGGCTCAGCAGGTGATTGCAGACTATTCACAGGAGCAGGTTGATGAGCTCTGCGTTGCTGCCGGCTGGGAAGTCTATTGCGATGCAAATATAGCAGAGCTGGCAGAGCTTGCCGTTTCCGAGACCGGAATGGGTAATGTTCCCGACAAGATCAAGAAGCATAAAGGAAAGATTCTCGGTGTTCTGAAGGATCTCAGGGGGGCGAAATCTGTCGGGCTGATAGAGAGAGATGAGCAGCGGGGCATCAGCAAGTATGCCAAGCCTGTAGGCGTTGTGGGAGCCCTTACTCCGGTAACAAACCCGACGGCTACCCCGGGAAGCAATGCCTTGAGTATTCTCAAGGGTAGGAATGCCGTAATATTCGCTCCCCATCCTAAGGCAGCGAGATCCTCCGGACTGGCCGTTGAAATGATGCGAAACGGTCTTGCGGCAGCCGGGGCTCCTGCGGACCTTGTCCAGATCATAGCCGAACCGAGTATCCCGGCCACCGAAGAGCTGATGAGACAGGTGGATCTCGTGCTGGCTACCGGCGGCGGAGCCATGGTGAAGGCAGCTTACTCCAGCGGAACTCCCGCTTACGGAGTCGGGCCGGGCAATGCCGTCCAGATCATTGCAGAGGATGCCGATGTCTCCGATGCTGCAGCCAAGATTACGCTGAGTAAATGCTTTGACAATGCAACGAGCTGTTCCAGCGAAAACTCGGCCATCGTGCATGAAGCTGTCTATGCGCAGTTCATGAAAGCCCTTGAGCATGAGGGTGGGTATCTTGTCACCGGAAAAGAGCGGGAGGCGCTTGAAGCTTGGATGTGGGTATCCGGGAAAAACGGTAAAATAAGCCTGAATCCAAATATAATTGCTAAAGATGCAAAGAATATTGCCGATAGGGCAGGGATAGACCTCCCTGAAGGGAAAAGGATGCTGGTGGTAGAGGGGAGGTACCCCCTTGAAAGTGACCGTTTTTCCGGTGAAAAACTCTCTCCGGTACTCACTGTTTGGCGCTATACTGAGTTTGCTGAGGGGTATGACCTGCTGAAACGGCTTACCGACCACGCCGGTACCGGACACTCCTGCGGTATACATACAAAAACAAGTGGGTATGTGGATTACCTGGGGATGCATATGAAATCCAGCCGAATACTTGTCAACCAACCCCAGGCTCCCGGGAACGGAGGCAACTTCTGGAACGGGATGCCTTCAACGGTGACGTTGGGCTGCGGTACCTGGGGAGGGAATATCACGACGGAAAATATTTCGTACAGGCATTTCCTTAACATAACATGGGTTTCAGAGCTGATTGCAGTCGACAAGCCGGAGGATGATGTGATATTCGGCGCCTGGCTGCAGAAGAGCGGAAGATAGGAGCGTTTTCAATGAAACTGTTCGAGTATCAGGCAAAGGCGGTGTTCTCAAGGGCCGGGATCCCGGTTCCCGCGAGTGAGTCTGCAGTATCGGCAGCTGAAGCTGTTGCCGCTGCCGAAAGCGTTGGCTATCCCTGTGTGCTGAAGTCTCAGGTGCTGCTGGGAGGCCGCGGGAAGGCTGGGTTGATCAAGGTTGTTTCAGACAGAATATCTGCAAAGAAGGCTGCTGAAGAGCTCTTTTCCCGGCAGGTCCCCCGGCTTCTGGTTGAGGAGGCTGTTGATATAGCACGGGAGATCTATCTCTCGGTAACTGTTGATCCTGTAACGGCCAAGGCGCTGATCATAGCCAGTGCCGAGGGCGGTGTGGAGATTGAGGAGTTGGCAGTGACCTCGCCGGAGAAGATTGTCCGGGAACTTGTCGATATCACAGAGGGACTACATTCATACCAGGCGAATGATATTGCCTACCGGTTGACCACTGAACCGGCTGAGGCAAAGCAGGTTGCTGCCGTTATCAGGAAACTCTACGGGGTCTTCTCCGATTATGATGCCGAACTGGCTGAGATTAATCCTCTCTTCATAACAAAAGAGGGTGCTGTTGTTGCCGGGGATGGGAAGCTGATGATTGATGAGAACTCTATGCAGCGGCAGCATGAATTTGAGCGGACACGGGAGTACTATGACAGCGACATGGAATTTGCGGCTGCCAAGGAGGGCATTCCGTACCTGCAGTTCGATGGTGACATAAGCCTGATGTGTGCCGGAGCCGGATTGACGACAACCGTCTATGACCTTATCAACTACGAAGGCGGAACAGTTGCAAATTACCTGGAATTTGGCGGTCCCAACTACCGCAAGGCGGTGAGGGCGATGGAGCTCTGCCTGCAGAACGATTCCAAGGTGATCCTCATTGTCACGTTCGGAACGATTGCCAGGGCGGATGTGATGGCTGAGGGAATTGTGGATGCAATCCGGAGGTTGCAGCCGGACAGACCCATAGTCGTCTGCATACGCGGTACCAACGAGCAGGAGGCGGTCAAGACGCTGAAATCAGCCGGTCTGGATCCGCTCTTTGATACCGAGGAAGCGGTACGGAAAGCTGTTGCACTCTGCCGCGAAGATGAGGTGTAGCTTATGAGCATATTCATTACCGAACGTACCAGGGTTCTCGTACAGGGAATAACGGGGAATGAGGGCAGTTTCTGGACTCGCCATATGATAGATCTCGGAACCAATGTGGTTGCAGGGGTTACTCCCGGGAAAGAGGGACAGGAGGTGGCAGGGAAACCTGTCTACCATTCGGTCCGGCGGGCTGCAGCTGAGCATGATGTGGATGCTGCCATGCTGTTCGTCCCTCCAAGGTTCACGAAAGATGCAGTCTTTGAGGCCCTTGACAGCGGTATACGGAAAATAGTCACCATAGCTGATGGTATACCCCTGCATGAGATGGTGCAGATACGGGCTGCAGCCAAGTCTGCCGGGGCGATGGTTGTCGGTGGTAACACCTCCGGGTGCATCAGCCCCGGGGTGGCCATGATGGGGATGTTTCCCTATTGGATCGACAGGGTGTACAAAAAAGGCAGCATTGGGGTGATGACCCGCAGCGGTTCACTGACGAACGAGGTCACCGCGATGGTCGTACGAGCCGGTTTTGGTGTCAGCTCTCTGATCGGTATTGGAGGAGATCCGGTTCCCGGAACCCGCTTTGCCGAGATGCTGCCGCTCTACGAGGCTGATGATGAGACCGTTGCCCTGGTCATTATCGGAGAGCTGGGAGGGACGATGGAGGAGGAGGTTGCCGACTCCATGCGCTCCGGCATCTTCACAAAGCCGGTTGTTGCCTTTCTCGGAGGAAGGACTGCCCCGGAGGGGAAGAGGATGGGGCATGCAGGTGCGATTGTGACCGGTGGGAGAGGAACTGTTGCCGGCAAGGTTGCTGCACTGGAAGGCGCTGGCGGCGCTGTCGCTGACCGCCCGTCCATGGTGGGAACACTTCTGCGTGAAGTTTTGACATCATAGGATTCTTGATACCGGAGATTGCGGAAAGGGGAAATTTGGTATGGGTAAGCAGGCAGGATTACAGGTTGAGATAAAGCAACTGATCTATTTCGGCATTGCACTGGCGGCTATGCTGGTACTGAGAAGTGTCCCGATATCCGATTCCATACGGATTGTCGGCGATGCTGAGCTGACCGTTGCAGGACAGACAGCCCTCGGAGTGCTGGTGTTTGCGCTGATTCTCTGGATGACTGAAGCCATTCCGTTTCATGTAACCGGTTTGCTCAGCATTATCCTGCTCACTGTCTTCAGAACCGGAACCTACAAGGATATTGTAGCGGTAGGTTTCGGGAATAATATCGTCACATTCTTCATCGGGGTACTGGTGCTGTCGGCCTTCATAACCGTCTCCGGACTGGGGAAGCGTATTGGTATGCTGATTCTTTCAAAGACCGGAAACAGCACAAGGAGCATTCTCTTCGGGTTCCTGCTTACCGGTACGCTGCTCTCCATGTGGGTAACCAATATGGCGGTTGCTGCCATGCTGATGCCGCTTGCTGTCGGTATTCTTGAGGAGGAGGGGCTGCAGCCGCTTAAAAGCAACTTTGGACGGGCCCTGCTTATTGCCTGTGCCTGGGGATCAATCATCGGGGGCATTGCGACGCCCTCGGGAGCGGGTCCCAATCCCCTGGCCATCGGCTTTGTTCGTGAGATGACTGGAATTGACATCACCTTCGGCCAGTGGATGCTCTATGGAGTGCCGGCTGCGTTGTTGATGGTCCCGGCCTCCTGGCTGGTGCTGATCATCTTCTTCAAGCCCGAGATGTCGCATCTTGCCAAGACAAAGGCTGAGATGCAGCAGGAATTCAGTGAAATGCCGAAGATGAGCCGGACTGAGACGGTGACGCTCATCATCTTCCTCCTTACTGTCATTCTCTGGCTAACATCCCCGGTGCTGGAGCGCTTGATGGGAATTGCCATTCCGATATCGATGCCTGTTCTCTTCACTTCGTGTCTGTTCTTTATTCCCGGGGTGGGAAGGCTTTCCTGGAAGAAGATTGAACCGGAGATTTCCTGGAGCGGGATCATCCTTATCCTCTCGGGAATATCGCTTGGGATGATGCTCTATGAAACAGGTACTGCCAAGTGGCTGTCACTGGTCATGCTTTCGGGTATCGGTTCTTTGCATCCTGTTGTCATGGTATTTGTTATCGTGTTAATGATTTCTTTGTTAAAGATAATATTCTCAAGTAATACCGTTACGGCAACGATTGTCATTCCAATCATGATTGAGCTGGCGGTTTCACTCAACCTTCCAGTCCTTGCGGTTGCCATTCCTGCATCACTGGTGGCTTCCCTGGCCTTCATCCTGGTCACATCGTCTCCGACCAATGTCATTCCCTACTCGGCCGGGTATTTCTCGATTGCAGATTTTGCCAAATCTGGGTTGCTGATGACGCTCTTTGGTACGGTGATCATGACAATAGTGGTCTATGGACTTGGAAGCGTGACAGGATTGTACTGAGGCGAATTATAGGATACTCTGTATTAAAATCAGCTGCAGCGGTACGTTGTCGTCTGCACAGGTGCATGTACGAGTATGAGTGACAG
>CAZSBC010000004.1:0-28001 GCA_964605195.1 uncultured Spirochaetales bacterium
ATGAAAAAGCCCTGAAGCTAATCAGGGCTCTGGAGGTGCGCACGCTTCTTATCATCAGAAATGCCTGAACGTCGGGAACGGACGGAAAGGAGATCCGGAATGAACTCAGATGCCCGCCTCCTGCGGCAGGCTGTGGAGAGACCTGTCTCCGCAGGATTTCGGGGGATCAGTAAGTTCGCCCGTGCTCCGGACAGAGTTCAACCGTTACCAGAGAGACGAGTCTTTTTTCTTATGCATTCCCGGTAATAAATATTGCGGTCCAGCCGGCATGGGACGTCAAGAGACGACCGGTAGCCCTGTGACTTTGCGTGCACACATTTCCATGTACTTGCCCTTTGAATATTTATATCCAAGGAAATGGTTGCACAGGCTAGTGTTGTTGTCAACAAAAATTTTGGCAAAGCCAGTATATTTAGCGTTGTATGACAATAAGACAGTTTACATGATAATATATTGCAGAGTAGGCAGTCATTTGTGATGCGTATCCCGGTGCCGGACAGGTCTGGAGGGAGCAGCAAGACAGCCCCGGATGAGATACCTTTCCGCATGGCTGACAAGTGCAAAGATCAGCTTATCTGGCAGTATGTACGGCCTGCGCATGTATCATGGTATCGGGTGGTATGTGCACAACAGGTTCATGATTGCCGGACCAATCCAACCACTGGACTGGATATATCCTGCCAGTACTATGCAAGTTGTGCTGTATATATGGATGCATCTGCAATACAGTTCGAGCGCTACGCCTGGTACAGGATTTTTCCAGTCGCATGTATATGCTCAGGAAACAGGCATTGCAGATTGAATCAAGCTCTCTATCCTATCAGCAAAAGGATAATACCCATGATTCCTGTTGAACTCTTATTACTCTATGGGATGTTGACTGAGGTAATAAGCCGGTTTTGTAAGAAGCACTATGTATGCTCCATACATAAAGCAATACGGCAAAAAAAAATAAATAATTGCCGAAATGGCTTTTGTGGATAATGCTTAAAGACAGTTATTCCTCCATGGAATCGGGGCCTGTCAAGTTACAGTTTCCATACATTATATCTTGACAATCAAACTATATGTATTTATCTTGACACTCAAGGTAAACAACATGAAAGAGCACTATTCAAACATATTGGTTGAGTTTTTTGAACGGATGTCCTCATGGGAGCATGGTGTTGTAGCTGACAGGGACATATCGCTTGCTCAGATGCACCTGCTTGAGGTTGTCGGTAACCATGGAGAACTCCGCATGAAGGAATTATCAGGGAAGCTTGGTGTTACGACCGGTACCCTGACAGTGATGGTTCATCGCCTTGTAACAAAGGGATACCTGGATAAAGAGAAGGATGATGAAGATAAACGGTCATACTTCGTAAAGCTCACAAAATCGGGTAAGGCAGAGTACGACAACCACCACCATCTTCATGGACACCTGGTTGAGGAAATCATCAACACCCTTGGAGAGGAAAGTGCTGAATCATTCTTTCGAAGCCTTGATACCATTCAGGAACTGATGTAGAGAAAAGAGGATATTGTGACTGAACGAATATGTAACCAATATGATGGCCATACCCGCAACCATGCCAATATGAGGAAAACAGCTGTTGTAGTATCCATCACCCTCTTCACGATGGTGGCAGAGATTGGCTATGGCTTAATCACCGGATCAATGGCTCTATTGGCTGATGGTATCCACATGGGAACGCATACCTTTGCCCTTATTGTGACCCTGATAGCCTATATAATTGCCGGAAAGCATGCGGACAATCCTGATTTCGCCTTCTCATCAAACAAGGTTGGAGTGCTGGGCGGATATACAAATGCCATCATTCTCGGGATAACCGCTCTCTATATGGTATATGAAGCCATTAACAGATTGATACGCCCGGAATCAATTATTTTCAATCAGGCTTTACTTGTTGCAGCAGTTGGCCTCATCGTTAACCTGATAAGCGCAGCCCTCCTGTCAGCTGGCTCCCATGACCATCATGAGCACGAGCAGGGATCCCATCATCACAGTGACCACAATTTGCGGTCGGCATATGTTCATGTCATAACTGATGCAATGACATCTGTACTTGCGATCATTGCATTGCTTGCCGGGAAGCTGTTCGGCCAGACATGGCCCGACGCAGTTGTTGCTATTCTTGGTGCTGTCGTAATTCTCAGATGGGCATATACTTTGCTCAAATCATCCGGAAGCCTTCTCGTGGATTATTACCCGTCATCAGATGACAAGGAACAGGTTCAGCGTATAGCCGGAGAATCGGGCTCTGAGATCAATGATCTTCATATCTGGCGCACTTCTGAAAATCACAAAGTAATGATCCTCAACCTAAAGGCAGGCAGGAACTTTGATAAGGCTGATTTTATTGAAAGAGTACAATCTGCCTGCAGGTATAACCACCTGACACTGGAAGTTGAATGATATCATGGTGCAGCACCAAATTTCTGGTATCTGCTTCACCCTCATTCGGATGTTGCGCAATTATATATATCGATAAAACACCGGGAGACTTGTTTACATGAATACAGCAGCTGAAGTCCTGAAATCACTGGACAGCAAAATGGGTATGATACCCCGAGAGATCCTGCTTGAATGGCTGGAAACAGGAGAAGACGTCGACATAATTGATCTGAGATCCATCAGTGCATGGAACGCTTCCCATATAAAGGGGGCTAAACAGGTCCTTATTCAGGAGCTTCCCGATACGTTCGGGGAGTTGTTACCGAACAGGAAGAATCGGGTAGTATGCGTCTGCAATGGTTCGGTGCAATCGGCTATGGCTGTTGTATTCCTCAGGGCGGAAGGCTATGAAAACTGTTTCAATCTCAGTGGGGGCTTCTCCGGATGGGAACGGGCTGAACTGCCGGTGGAACAGGCATAGGCAAAGCTATCCGGAATGCCGGTCTTCAGATGCTTTGAAAAGACCGGAAGGGAAGTGAAATGCTCTCCTGCATTTTTCGATAACCTTTTTGGCAGGCTCATAACTCTCTACCGCAAGAGCCGGGTCCTCATCTTTCTGGGTTTCGAACTCTCCATCACCCCGGAACATGCAGGTAGAGAATCCGGATCCCGTAACGATACCGGCAGCTTGAGCAACCAGACCAGAGTGGAAGTCTCCATGCTGGTCAGTCCCCGCTTCAACGATTGCCGCGTATCTGAAGAACAGAAATATGAGCAGAACCGCCCCTATCAATTCCACCAGGCAAGAAGCGCTACTGATGAAGTATCAGAAGACAGACAACGGGATAGAGCCATTGCTGAAAGGAGGGTATGCACTGCTACTGGTAAAAACTGCCCGTCATCGTTGCCTGCTCCAGCAGGTGATTCCGTCCTGACTGCCTTCCGTTATACCGGGCAGCTCTATTGACATCCGGCGCGCCTTTCTGGAGACTGTCCGGTATGAGTGTAATCGATTCCGGCCCCCTGAAGCGGGTCTACATTGAGAATCTGGGGTGCGCGAAGAACCAGGTCGATGCCGAGGTGATGCTTGCCCGGCTGCTGGAGAGCGGGCAGTGGGCCTGCAGCGAAACCGCCGATGATGCCGACCTGATCATCATCAACACCTGCGGCTTCATCACCGATGCCCGGGAGGAGTCCCTCAACACCCTCTTCGAACTGCGCAGTGCCCATCCCGGCAAGCGGATCATCTTTGCCGGCTGCATGGCCGAGCACTATGGGCACGAGATTGGGGAGGAGCTTGTCGAAGCCGACGGCCTCTTCGGGAATATGGACCTCTCCCGAATCACCGAGGTGGCCGATGCGGTGATGGGGGGCAGCAGGGCAGAGCTCTACCCCGCCCTGGAAGATGAGACGGGAGGTGATGAGGAACTCTCACGGGAGTACATCACCAGGCAGCGGCTCTTCTCCTTTACCGGCAGCGCCTACCTCAAGATTTCTGAGGGCTGCAGCCACCACTGCCGCTACTGCGCCATTCCCCTGATACGGGGGGAGCTGCGCAGCCGCCCGACTGCCGATGTCATTGCCGATGCCGCCGACCTGATCAGGAGCGGTGTGCGGGAGATCAACCTCATTGCCCAGGACCTGGCCGCCTTCGGAACGGACCGCGGGAAGCTCTCCGGGGAGGCCTTCCTCGGGCTGCTTGAGAAGCTGACCGCACTTGATGGTGATTTCACCCTGCGGATGCTCTACATCCATCCCGATGACTTCCCGGCAGAGCTGCCGCAGTTCGTGCGCGACCACCCAAAGGTGCTGCCCTATTTCGATATCCCCTTCCAGCATGCCGCAACTCCGGTGCTGCGCGAGATGGGACGCAGGGGGACGGCCGACTCCTACCTGCGGCTGCTCGATGATATCCGCAGGACCCTTCCCGACGCTGTCATCCGTTCCACCTTCATGCTGGCCCATCCGGGAGAACGCAGGAGCCATATCGTGCAGCTGAAGGAGTTTCTCAGAAGCGCTGCCCTGGACTGGGCCGGTTTCTTCATCTTCTCGCCCGAGGAGCATACTCCCTCCTACTACCGCAGAAAACCCGCTTCGCATGCCCGGGCGGCCGGAAGAGTGGGGGAGGCCCTGGATGAGCTGAAGATGATTCAGGAGCAGATCACCGTACAGCGGCTGCAGCGCTGGGTTGGACGTGAGCTTGACGTGCTGATCGAGGAAAGGATCACGGGAGAGGATCTGCTGATAGGGCGCGCTTTCGTCCAGGCCCCCGAGGTGGACGGCTCGACGGTAGTGATGAGCAGAGCGGGGGAACCCGGGGAGCTGCTGAGCTGCGGCATCCGCAGGGTCGTCGGTATCGACCTTGAAGCGGTTCCGGTGGAGTAGTGATGAGCAGAACCGGCAACACGGACAGTCAGCCCTACCTTGAGCATCTCAATGAGCAGCAGCGGGAGGCCGTGCTTGAGTGCGGCGCCCCGCTGCTGGTACTGGCGGGAGCCGGGTCGGGCAAGACCCGGGTCATCACCACCAAGATCGTGCACCTCATAGAGACACTGGACTGCTCGCCCCGCGCCATCCTGGCGGTCACCTTCACCAACAAGGCTGCGGCCGAGATGAAGGAGCGTGTCGTGGCAATGACCCCCGGAGGAGAGAATGTGATGATCAGGACCTTCCACTCCTTCGGGGCCTGGCTGCTGAGGCGCTACGGTGACCGGCTGGCCCTGGCAGACAGCTTTACCATCTATGATGACGATGATGCCCTGACGCTGCTGCACAGCATCTATCCCCGCTACAAGCGCACGGAACTCAAGCCATACCTGCGCAGCATCAGCCGGGCCAAGGATTACTGCCTTGCCCCGGACGATGATCTGGAGACCGTTTCAACGGATCCCAAGTTCCCCGACATGTATACCGATTACGATCGCAGGCTCAGGGAGATCGGCAACGTCGACTTCGGGGACCTTATCCAGCGTTCCGTCGAGCTGCTGGCCCGGCATGGGGACATCCGGGATGCGGTACGGAACCGCTTCCGGGCAATCCTCGTCGATGAGTACCAGGACTCCAATGTCGCCCAGTACCAGCTGCTGAAGCAGCTGGCCGATGTCCAGCGGGGCAGCTTTATCTGTGTCGTTGGGGATGACGACCAGTCAATCTACCGCTTCCGCGGGGCTGAGCTGATGAACATACTCACCTTTCCCGACTCCTTCCCGGGCACGCGGGTGATCAGGCTCGAGGAGAACTACCGCTCGACAGGCAATATCCTGAAGATTGCCGAGGAGGTCGTCAGCAACAACCGCGGCCGGCACGGGAAAAAGCTCTGGACCCGTAAGCCGAAGGGGGAGAAGGGCAAGCTGCTCTTCTTTGACGACCAGTTTGCCGAAGCGCGCTACTGTGCCGACCTGGTCAGCCGTGACCACTCATACGACAATACCGCTATTCTCTACCGCACCAATGCTCAGTCAGCAGCCTTCGAGACGGTCTTCATGCGGCAGAATATTCCCTACAAGGTTGTCGGGGCCCTGCGCTTCTTCGAGCGTGAGGAGGTCAAGGATGCGCTGGCCATGCTCTCCCTGCTGCTTAACCCGGCCGACGAGGTGGCCTTCAGACGCATTGTCAACAAGCCGCCCCGCGGTATCGGGGCCGTCACGCTGAAGCATATCCTGGATGCAGCCGGCGAGGCGGAGGGGAACTGCGTAGCCGGGATGCGCTCGCTCTCGGCAGCCGGCCGGCTGCGCGGCAACGCGCTTGAGGGAGCCACTGGCTTCCTTGCCTGGTATGATGCGGGGATGCATCGTCTTGAAACCGGCGGCAGTGACCTCGGCGAGCTTACCCGGGAGGTGCTGCTCAATTCGGGGATTCTCGAGTTCCATCGCCGGCAGGACGAGATCTCCAGTACCCAGAAGGAGCAGAACCTTGAGGAGCTGGCCAATGCCGCCGGGGAATACCCGTCGGGCAGGGAGGGGCTGGCCCTATTCCTCGAGTCCCTCGAGCTCGATGCCACCCGGATCGGGCGTCGTGACCCTGCCGACATGCCCGGTGTGACGCTGATCACTATGCATAACACCAAGGGGCTGGAGTTTGAGCGGGTGATCATCACGGGTATGGAGGAGGGGCTCTTTCCCGGGCGGGCCAACGAGAGCGAGGAGGATATTGAGGAGGAGCGCCGCATCTTCTATGTCAGTATCACGCGGGCAGAGCGGGAGCTGTACTTCACAGCCTGCCGTCAGCGCTCGATCTGGGGACGGAGCAGTTACCAGACCCCGTCGCGGTTCCTCCGGGAGCTGCCGCCGGAGGCGGTGCAGCTGGTGGGGACCCCACCGTTCGGTTTCGACCTTCCCGGGCTTACCCCATCCGGGCAGCATAACCGCTATGGCTCCATACCTGCCCGCAGACGGGGCAGCGTATCCTCCAGGACGACTGAGAAAGGCTATCCGGGGTTCGGTAAGCAGATCCCTGCTGCCGATGCAGTTAAGGGGGAGAGGGAGACAGAGAAGGAGAGCGGTGAGCTGGAGTTCTCCCCCGGGCAGCGAGTCTTCCACGATGACTACGGCAGCGGGACTGTCACCGCTTCACGGCTGGAACGGAACCGGGAGATCGTCGATGTTCGCTTTGATACCGGCCAGGCGGCCAAGTTCATAACGCAGTATGCGCGTCTTGAGAAAATAGCTGCAGACTGATACTATTTCACTATGGCAAGAACGGATTCAGAGCTGACATACAAAATGCCCATTATCGCCCGGGCCCGGGGCTTCCGGCTCTACGATCTCAAGGGACGGCGGTATATAGACCTCTACCAGAATAACGGCCGTGCCATTCTGGGCCACCGGATAGAGGGGATGACCCAGGTGATGAAGTCCACTGCATCACGGGGGCTGCTGGCCGAGTACCCGTCGGTATACGACGGACGTCTCGAGAAGATTCTCAAGCTGATGTTTCCCGAGTATCTCTACTTCCGCCTCTATGCCAATCGTGAGCGTACCCTTGAAGCCGTCTCCAGGGCGGTGGGAGGGAAGGTCGGGTTAGACTCCATCGTCGATCCCGGCATGGTTGACAGCAGCCGTAATAAGGTCTCCTACTGGAGACCCTTCCTGCCGGAGAAGAGCTATTCCCAGGATATCCTCATCCCGATCATGCCCTTTCCCGGGAGCTTTGCCCCCGATATCGTCTGCATCCGCAACAAAAACCTTGTGGCAAGGATGCCGGCCGGGGACATGATCTCCCCCTTTCTCATCGATACCCTGGTAAAGACGATCTCCAGCCTGATCAGGGAGATGCACAGCCCCGCGGGCAAGGGGTCGGAGTTCCAGCGTCTTACCGATATCTTCACCTGGGACCGGAGAGGTCCCTATATAAATACGGGGATGGACCAGGTTGCCTATAGTGAACTCTTCAAGAAGGCCCTTGAGATGGGTATTCTCCTCCCGCCTGGCGAGACCTATCCAATCATCATCCCAAGGGAGTTCTCCGAGGGTGAGATTGAGGGGCTTACCAAGTTCGTCCGGTCAATGATCGGTTCCTGATTCCCGCCCTTCTTTGATAAAATCGATTGCCTCGGCCGGACATTCGGCCATGAGCTCCTTCACCCTTTGCAGCAGGATATCGTTTCCCTCCAGCAGATCGTCTGCCTCTGGCAGCACTCTGGCCATGTATCCGTCAAGGTAGAAGATTTCCGGCAGGCTCTCCCTGCAGCTTCCGCAGCCGATGCAGCGGTGCTCTGCTGTCTCTATACGCTTTTTCAATAGCTGCTCTCCATAGTGTGAATGGCTAGAAGGTAATCACGTTTGGCGCTGGAGGCAATATATGCTGCAAAGCACTGCTGTGTTCCGACTGGAGTTGTGCTGTGTATGTACGGATGTTACTTCCGCATAGTCGTATAAACGGATTCAGGCTTACCCCTGAACTTCACCACGGCAAACGATGCAGCCCGATACAGAATACTCCGGCAACTCCCTGAATATGTGCTGCGGAGATTACCGAAAATGGAGTACAGAAAGGATTTACAATCTTCATACCCCGCAAGATCCTGCCATTCTGCAGATCTTCGGGACAGGGCAGGGAGACACCACAGGTGATATTTCTTATTACACATTTCAAGTGCCCGTGAATATTGTGCGATAATCAATGAAGCCTTCACCTGAGCAGGTAACTCAATGTACTCAGTTTTTCTTTATCAACCTCCTGCTCTGGTGGTAATCTGTTATTTCAACTTCAAGAACATTTCCACCAATCCAGATGAAACAGATTCGCCAATGATCATATATTCATATGGGTATCTGCAAGGGGCCAGGCTACCCTGAAAACCATTCATAAAACAACATGGCAGTAAGGGTTGATGTATGTTTTTCACAAAATATCTTGAAAAAGATAAATAGTATCATATAAAATCAAGTTAAAATATGATATGCTGTTGCTATGATATATAGGAACAGGTTTATAACAGATAAAATTCAAAGATATCTCCAATATTTTCCCGTTGTTGTTCTCACGGGAGCGCGCCAAGTTGGGAAATCAACTTTATTGAAGCATCTCCTCGGTGAAACCCACGAAGTAGTTGTTTTTGATCCAGTGATGGATATTGAAAATGCTAGAAAGGAACCAGAATTATTTTTCCAGAACCACACAGGACCATTGGTGCTGGATGAAATACAATATGCACCAGAATTAGTTCCTGTAATTAAAAGATTGGTGGATGAAGAAAAAGAACCAGGGAAGTATGTAATAACCGGTTCACAGCAATGGGGAGTATTACAAACGATATCCGAATCATTAGCCGGTAGGGCGGTGTTGCTGCATTTGATGGGATATCATTTGCCTGAGGCTTCAAGTGCCCCGATTCAAGAAAGGTGGATTGAAGGAGTAATACACAGAGGAAGAATTGATAAACTGCCTCAAAAACGCTTCTCTTTACCCACTACATTATTGAACCAACTATATCGGGGACAGTTGCCTGGGGTTCAGGAATTACCGATAGATGTTGTGCCCGGGTATCTTGACTCCTATATTCGCACCTATATTGAACGAGATGTCCGTCTGATGGCAGAAATTTCTGATATGCAAATGTTCGGACGGTTTTTTCGTTTGTGCGGAGCTTTAAGTGCTCAGGAGATTAACTTTAATCAACTAGGCCGGGATATTGGAGTCACTCCACAGACAGCAAAACGCTGGATTGATATCTTACGAATGACATTTCAATGGATTGAGTTGCCTGCATATTCTGGAAATACCATAAAGAGGGTGAGTGGCAGGCCAAAAGGGTTTTTCCCTGACACGGGATTGTTATGTAATAGTCTGTTTCTATCAACTCCTGAGGCATTGCCCTCACACCCACAATGGGGAAGTATCATTGAAACGTACATAGTTCTTGATATTATTAAAACACTTACAACGATGCAACCTGGTGCCGGGATCTATCACTGGCGTAGTCACGGTGGTGCTGAGGTAGACATGGTATTGGAGCAGAATGGAGTCTTTATACCAATTGAAATTAAATCCACTACAAGGCCATCAAGGAAAGATACTTTAGGCATACGGGCTTTTCGGGATACATATCCCCATCTTGAAATCGGTGATGGAATAGTTGTTCATCTTGGAACAAATAATTATAAATTATCTGATAACGAAACGGCAATCGCATATTCTGATCTCTAAGATACTGCATTCATACATATTCAGCACAACTGGTATACGGTTAATCCCTTGTACCAGAGCCTGTCCCATTGGAACAAGTCTCCGGAAGGAAATATGTTAGAATCTGTGCACAAATAACCTATGCGAGTATTTCAGAATTCAGCTGAAGCTGAATTCCAATGCCGAGCGAGTGCCGGGATCGCAAGGTTGAGATAGCCTCCCCCCTGGGGCGGAAGGGAGGCACAACGTGCCTCGGGTCCCAAGCTTACCGTAGGTAAGCCGCTTACTTACGGTCAAGTTTTTGACCCGGGTATTGATACCTTTCATTGTTGAAGCTCTCAATCATAACGTGCAGCAGCCTGAAACCCTGATGGCAGTCTGCACTATGATTCGGGTACATGCGAATTTCAGGTCCAGAATTGCGTAGCTTATAGTTTGCAGCGAGAATGCAGGTGGTATGGTATACTACTGGATAGACACGTTTGGGGAGGACTTGAATGAAATGTCAATGTTCCCTGTTGATGGTTTGTTTCCTGGTTTTCCTGCTTGGCATACCTGTAGGTCAGTCGCATCTCTCTGCCTGCACCGTTGCTACGCTTGTGGAAGAAGACTCAGTGCTGTTTGCCTATAATGAGGACAGGAATTTCTCCCAGATGAATCAGAAGACAACGCTCTACTTCAACCACGCAACCGAAAATTCTTTGGCATTTATGGAGATACGCGCCGAGGCCCCAGGCATATTAAGCATGCGGATAGGGATCAACTCTTTCGGGTTGGCTGTAAGCGGCAACGGCCTGGAACCGTATCAGCTGACTCCTCTTCCGGGGAAGACCTACTCAACTTATACTGACTCAATCATGTATCTTATTCTGAGGAAAGCCAGAACCATAGAGGATGCCGAGAGACTGATCAGAGATTTTGATTTCGGATCACTGATGCAATTTCAGCTCCATGTTGCTGACAGTGAGGGGAATGCTTTTGTTCTCAATCCCACTGAGGAGGGAAATACCGTATTTACCTGGATCGAGGGTGCTTACCTCATATCGACGAATACTCCCCGCTCCATGGTTGATAAGCTGGAACGCGATCCCCGCATGAAAGCAGCTCTGCTTGCCATGCATATATCTGGGGCTGATCAGGAATCAAGGGCACGAACACTCCTGGAGAACACCTATCAGCGAAACGAAGAGAGTGAGACCGTCTACTCGGTAATCCTGGATCCTGACGCTCAGACGGCAACCCTGTTTCTCTGGAATGATTTCAGTAACGGTGTTGCCATTGATATTGCTGAAAAGTTTTCACAAGACTCTCCTCCCATTCCTTTGCTTGATCTATTTCCCCGGGGTCCCGAAATAGACACTGCTAAAATTGCTGGTTTACGCACTCGGATTATCGTTACAAGGGTATTTCGGATCCTATCACTGCTAATCAGTCTGCTGATTATCATATACGGTATCTTTCATGTGAAGCATGAGCTGCGCACCCGTGCACTAACGGGCAGCAGAAGAATCGGCGCTGTACTGCTTATCACTGGTAAAGGGGTCATACTGATTCTCTTCACCCTGCTGAGCTCCGCATTTATTCCGGCACTGGTTCTGAGTAACTACTGGTCAAATATGGTCATGCTTGGAATCATTCAGCCTGAGTTTATTGGGTACCTTATCCTGGCTGCCGGTTCAGCAGCCATACTGGTGAGGGCAGTGCTGGCTGCAAAGAGACGCAAGAGGATAAGGAAAAACTAACTGCTCATTTACCGGTTCACGCTGATTTGCGAGGTATGATTGGATAGTATATGAATTGTCTTGTCTTTCCTCTTGGTTCTGGTTTGCTGTTGCCAATTTCACATACTGTTGTACTTACTGTTAAACAGCAATTCACGGAATCAAGAGTACCGTTACGTGAAAGAGATCTCAATAAGCCGGATGAGTGGAAGATCATGTAACAGCATGCCGCAATAGTGTGGAGGGAGAAGGCTTTCGGGCTGTATCCCTTCTGATTCATGGAGATACGTAGCGGGGAAGCGGGTGAATTCCGCTGCTTTCGGACCGCAATGCTTCCTGCCGTGGTGCCGACCTGCAGATGTTCCGTAATAATATTATTTAGATAACGGTTGACAGGGGTGATATTATGCTGTATGTTTCTATAAATAGAAACGTTACTGTATGTAGAAACACTGGTGATCGGCACCATTCCGGCACCATGCAAGGAGGAACAGCATGACAAAAGCGATTCTGAACCAGGCGGATATGCCGAAGACGTGGTACAACCTTGGAGCCGATCTGCCCACACCCATGCTTCCATATCTCGGGCCGGACGGCAATCCGGTCACCCCCGAAATGATGGCGGCGATCTTTCCGATGTCCCTGATCGAGCAGGAGATGAACCAGCAGGCCGAGGTGCCCATCCCTGATGAGGTGCAGCAGGTGCTCTCCATGTGGCGGCCCTCGCCGCTGCACCGGGCCGTTGCCCTGGAGAAGGCCCTCGGTACCCCTGCCAAGATATTCTACAAGAACGAGTCGGTCTCCCCGGCCGGCAGCCACAAGCCCAACACGGCGGTTGCCCAGGCCTACTACAACAAGCAGGAGGGGATCAAGCGGCTGACCACCGAGACCGGTGCCGGTCAGTGGGGCAGTGCCCTGGCCTTCGCCTGCAGCCAGATGGGGATCGAGTGCAAGGTCTTCATGGTGCGGATCAGCTTCGACCAGAAGCCCTACCGCAAGGTGATGATGCAGACCTGGGGTGCCGAGTGCGTGCCGAGCCCGAGTGAGGAGACGAAGGCAGGCCGAGATGTGCTGGCCGCCATGCCCGATACTCCCGGCTCCCTGGCCATTGCCATCAGCGAGGCTGTCGAGCAGGCCGTTACCGACAAGAAGGGCGAGACGAGGTATGCCCTCGGGAGCGTGCTCAACCATGTCATGCTCCACCAGACGGTGATCGGGCAGGAGACGAAGAAGCAGCTGGCCATGTTCGGCATAGACAAGCCCGATGTCGTCATCGGCTGTTCCGGCGGCGGCAGCAACTTTGCCGGGCTGGCCTTCCCCTTCATGCGGGATAAGATCAACGGGGCGGACATCGAGATCATCCCGGTGGAACCGGCCTCCTGTCCCAGCCTCACCAAGGGACTCTTTGCCTATGATATCGGCGATATGTCGGGTATGACCCCGCTGCTGCCGATGTACACCCTTGGGCACACCTTCATCCCCGCACCTATTCATGCCGGTGGGCTGCGCTATCACGGCATGTCCCCGCTGGTTTCCCAGTCAGTGGTGGAGGGGCTTGCAACCCCGTTGGCCCTTAACCAGCTGGAGTGCTACGATGCCGCCATGCTCTTTGCCCGCACCGAGGGGCTGATTGTGGCTCCCGAAACAAGCCATGCCGTTGCCGGTGCCATCCGCGAGGCGAAGAAGGCAAAGGAAGAGGGGCGTGAGAAGACGATTGTCTTCGGCCTCAGCGGCCATGGACTCATGGACCTGAAGGGATACCAGGCCTACCTGGCTGGGGAGCTTGATCACCACGAACTGGCAACCGACGAGGTGGAGGGATTCCTCTCCGATCTGAAAGGCTTCCCCACGGCCGAACCGCGGAGAACCGGTCGCTGGTAGCCTGCGTTCCCTCAGTATGTAGCTATATGGATCCTGCGGCTCAGCTGCAGGATTCTTTATGCTGCGATTACTTTGGGGGTACGCTTGACAAGACCGACCAAATATGAAAAGATACCTCGCTCGTTACATACAACTATTAAAAGAGTAGGTGCTTGTGCGGTAACAGGATACAAAGATGCATGTCTCCGCCGCCGGATAAGGGCCGTATCAGGGTTATTTATATGAAAACAGTGTACGTTAAACCGAAAGATGTCGTAAAGAAGTGGTACATCATCGATGCAGAGGGCAAGCGTCTCGGCCGAATCGCCGTGGAGGCTGCCAAGTTACTGCGCGGCAAGAACAAGCCGGAATTTGTACCGCACCAGGATCTGGGTGACTTTGTCATCATAGTCAATGCCGAGAAGGCGGCCCTCACCGGGGGAAAAGAGAACAAGAAGGTCTATTACCGCCATTCGGGGTATCCCGGTGGGATGCGCGGGGAAGCCTATGCCGATATGGTGGTGCGTAAACCGACATTCCCCATGGAACATGCCGTACGGGGCATGCTCCCCAAAGGCCGGCTGGGAAGGAAGCTGTTCACCAATCTGAAGGTGTACGCAGGACCGAAACATCCCCATGCGGCGCAGAAACCCGAAGCAGTGGAACTATAAGGCAGGAGTGAACAAGTGGCTAAGGAAAACAATATCAATCTGGCATTAGGAACCGGAAGAAGGAAGACCTCGGTTGCACGGGTCTATCTTCGCGCCGGAAGCGGAAGTATCATGGTCAACGGACGGAATGTTGACGAGTATTTCGGCAACCCGAGTTTTGTCTATGTGGTCAAGCAGCCGATGGATGCTACCGACTCGCTGACGAAGTTCGATGTCGTGATCAATGTCAAGGGCGGCGGTCCCTCGGGACAGGCCGGAGCCTGCCGGCACGGTATCGCCCGTGCCCTGCAGTCCTATGACGAGACCAACACCAAGACGCTGCGGGCCAACGGATTCCTCACCAGGGACCCGAGAATGGTAGAGCGCAAGAAGTACGGCCAGCGTGGTGCCCGCCGTAAGTTCCAGTTCTCGAAACGCTAATTCGGTGTTTGCCAGAATCGAAAGGGGAGATTCCCGCGGCAGCCTCCAGGCTGTCGCAGCGGAAGGCTCCTCTTTTTTTATTCCAAGGCAGGTTGCACAGCAGCTGCAGCTTTTCCCGGGGATGGAGCTTGATGAGCAGGAGTATCTCAGCCTGCGGCACCGTGCCGACGGCTATCTTGCCCGCCGGAAGGCGATGGACCTGCTGGCGATGCGTGAGCACACCAGGAGCGAGCTGCTGCAGAAGCTGCAGAAGAAGGGCTTCGCAGCCGATGTAGCTGAGGAGACGGTGGAGACGCTCGTAAACGAGCAGCTGCAGAGTGACCGCCGCTTCGGTGAGGTGTGGCTGAGAGGCCGCCTTGCCCGCCGCCCGGCAGCGCGGGGCATCCTGGCAGCCGAGCTGCAGCGCAAGGGCGTCGGTCGGGAGCTCTGTGAGGAGCTCCTCGATGAGTTCTATGATGAGGATACGGCAGAACGGGCCCTTGAGGCAGCCGCGGCTAAGCTGATGCGCAAACGTACAATTACACGGGAAGGACTGATGCAGGGCCTTGCCCGGCTGGGATTCCGTTACACCGATGCCGAGCGGATAGCCGACCGGCTCTTCTCCCAATGATGCTGTCCCCACCTCGTCTTCATAACCACACAGGATGCACATTGCGGCATTCTATGGTATAATCCCGGTATGCTGAATGCGGATATAGAGATGCAGATCCGGACTCTCGAGAAAATAATCACAGAATGCTTCTGGGGTGACTATCGAATTACCCCGCACGATGCCTTGCAGAAGCTGCAGGATGATGAACCCGGCTTTCGACGTTTTCTAGCAGGGAGGATCATAGCGAACAGTTGGGCCCCGACCGCTTTTCTCAAAGTGTTGTTTTCTGAATCTGAGCTGCGGGAGATCCTGACAGGGTTATCGCTATCAGGAGTATTAGAACAGCGGCTGGCTCTAGCTAGGGCAGTGCTGTTTTCAGAACCATGGGAGGAGGAGCCTTCATGGTACAGAATATAGATTTTCAGGCGTTGTACCAGGTGCAGGATACCGTTCTGAATGCGTTGAAACTGGTTGATACGGATTTCTATCTGACTGGAGGCACCTGTCTGCACCGGTTCTTTTTTCCCCGCAGGTTTTCTGAGGATCTCGATTTTTTCTGCAGTGAGACACCCCTGTTCCATGAACAGCTCCGTAGGGCACTGCTTGCACTGCGAGATGAAGGTATTGTGTATGAGCAGTCAATTACTGCCCGTGATTTTACCCGGATCATGGTAGATGGGCAGTTGAAGGTTGACTTCGTGCATGATCGTGTATATCGGCAAGGCTATACCCAATTGAGCAGCGAAGGGTACAAAATAGATAATCTTGATAATAGAGCCAATTGCATAATGTAGACAAGCATCTATCCTGGAAGCATAGAAGGCAATTGGCTTGGTGACTTCATGCAAAAACCTTTTTGCATGAAGCTCAATATTCTGAGCAATAAACTGACTGCGGTGCTCGGGCGGGATGAACCCAAGGATGTGTTTGATATTGCCGTTATTCAGCTTGAAGCTGATCCCGACTGGTCCCTGATTCTCAAGGCTGCCTATATGAAAAACGCCTTCTCACTTGATCAGCTTGTATACAGGCTCCAGACATTTCCCCATAATCTATTTGCACTGCTGACATTTGACGACCCCGGATATCTCCAGTCTGCACAGGATTGCATTCCCCGCATCATTGACAACCTGCAGCAGGCGGCAGTCCGGTAGACGGGGGGGCCACTCGGATTGTCCGTATCCGTGCAGTTCCACTTTCCCTGTACCATGTGAAACGGCCGCTGGTCAGCTCCTTTCGGATGCCGGCAGCGGCCGTTAGCTATTCTGTTGATTATGGCAGCTCATGTGAACCGCTGGTATCAGATTCAGCGCTTCACATTGAAGGCCTTCATGCCGGGGTACTCGGCAGTGCCTTCCAGGTAGTCCTCTATCCTCATCAGCTGGTTGTACTTGGCCAGGCGGTCGGAGCGGCTCATTGAACCGGTCTTGATCTGTCCGGTCTCCAGGGCGACCACGAGGTCGGCGATGAAGTTGTCCTCGGTCTCACCGGAGCGGTGGGAGATGATGGCGGTGTAGCCGGCCCGCTTGGCCATGTCCACAGCCTCGAAGGTCTCGGTAAGGGTCCCGATCTGGTTAACCTTGATCAGGATCGAGTTGCCGATGCCCTTCTCGATACCTTCTGAAAGGCGTTTGGTATTGGTGACGAAGAGGTCGTCCCCTACGAGCTGTACGCGATCCCCGATCTTCTCGGTGAGCAGCTTCCAGCCTTCCCAGTCATCCTCGTCCATGCCGTCCTCCAGGGAGATGATGGGGTACTTGTCCACCCATGCTTCCCAGTAGTCGGCCATTTCAGCACTGGTGAGGGTCTCGCCGGTGGACCAGCGCAGCTCGTACTTCTTGGTCTCCTTGTTGTAAAGTTCCGACATGGCCGGGTCGAGGGCAATGAGGATATCCTCACCGGGCTTGTAGCCAGCCTTCTCGATGGCCTCAATGATCACTTCACATGCTTCCTCGTTGGACTTGAGGTTGGGGGCAAAGCCGCCTTCATCACCTACAGCAGTGCTGTAGCCCTTGGCCTTGAGGATGCTCTTGAGGTTGTGAAACACCTCGGCTGTCATGCGTACGGCCTCCCGGATGGAGGATGCGCCGACCGGCATTACCATGAACTCCTGGAAGTCAACGGAGTTGTCGGCATGCGAGCCGCCGTTGATGATATTGGCCATCGGTACCGGCAGTATGCAGGAGTGATAGGCCCCGAGGTACTTGAAGAGGGGGATGCCGAGGAAATCGGCGGCAGCCCGTGCTACGGCCATGGAGACGCCGAGGATGGCATTGGCTCCGAGTTTGCCCTTGTTCTCCGTCCCGTCGAGTTCGATCATGGCCCGGTCGATGTCGACCTGGTCGAGGGCATCGAGGCCGATCAGCTCACCGGCAATGATGTTGTTGACATTATCTACGGCTTTCAGCACTCCCTTCCCGAGAAAACGGGATTTGTCGCCGTCCCGCAACTCGACTGCTTCATGGACACCGGTGGAGGCGCCTGAGGGCACGGCTGCCCGTCCCATCGATCCGTCTTCGAGGATGACGTCAACCTCGACTGTCGGATTGCCGCGAGAATCAAGAATCTCTCTTGCTTCAATGAATTCAATAATACTCATGTTACTTCTCCTGATACATTTCCCATCCGGGGGCGGATGAGCTCTTCGATAGTGTGCCTGGAGTGCAAAGTTTTTCACTGCAAACACATCCGGATGAGTGAGCAGTTGCTGTCACTCAGGTGACTATCTAATGTAACAGGGCTCTGTGTCAAGAGATATGCCTCTCTGCCGGGTGAAAAAAAAGCGGGGAACAAGGTGGGTGCAAAGCAGCTGCCACGCTTGATTTTTGAATTTAGCCCGCAGTACAATGGCAGCATGAAAAGAAACCTCTTTCACCAGAATGAGCTTACACCTCCTCCGCTTACCGATGAGCTGATGTACCAGTTTATCTTCTGTATGGAAGATCAGGCCAATGACTATCTTTTTGACCTTGTCGAGGGAGTGCCGGTTCAGCGGGAGCTGGCGGGAGGAACACCGGAGGAGCGCCTCCGGCGCTATCGTGAGTTGCCCTCCTGGAAACCGGCCGACGGGTTCAGGGTGATGGAGAAGTTCGTTTCATCCCTGAAGAACCCCATCTTCCGCGAACGCCTCAGGGAGGCCTTGGCGCAGGGCAAGGGAGTTTTCCGCAGTTTCAAGAATATCCTGCGGGAGGAGCCGGCTGTGGAGCGCCTCTGGTTCTACTTCAAGGAGCGGGAGATAAAGCGGGCGGTCTACATCTGGTATGAGCAGATGACAGAAGTCTCCTATCTCGAACGGCTCGGGGAGCCCGAACAGGATACCTCGGAGCTGATCCTCTCCGATTTTACCATCTCTCAGGACAGCGGGAGATGGCGGGAACAGATCCGGGAGATCGGTTCGCATCGGCTTGCTTCCGAGTTTGCCGTCCTGGAGTATCCCCTGAACGAGCTGCTGCTCAATGAGTACACCAGTCGCTGGGACGCCTTTGAGGATGACTGGCAGATGGTCTTCGTTGAGACCCCGGCTGGCGATTTTGCCGGCTTCATAGGGGCTGAACCGCTGACTCCGGACGGGGAGTCGCTGCTATTCTGCGTGAAGCTGCTATATGTCGAACCGCTCTACCGTGGACTGGGCATATTCAAGCTGCTTATCGACACCCTCTGTCAGCGGGTCAGTGACAGCGGGGCCGACCGGTTGGTGATTGAGCTCAGCGGGAAGTCCTCGGTGACAATTCCCACCCTTGAGCACCGGGGATTCATTCCCTTCAGCGAACGCTTCTCCCTGGACCTGACGGCATGGAGGAAGAAACAGCAGGCCTGGTCGGATTCCTGAGACCTATCCGCAGCGGTAGTGCTTCTGCAGGTGTTCCTCCAGCTCCCCGATGTGGCGGATGGAGGGATATGTGGCGTCGCTGTACTGCTGCTGCTCGTCCACGAGCAGGACATGCCCTCCAAGGTCGAGAAAGGGCTGCATGAAGCTGATGTTGTCGTCGATGAACAGCACCTCCCCGGCAGGGTAACCGATGCCCTCCAGCCCGGTACGGTAGGCTGCCGGATGGGGCTTGTTCCGGTATGCATAGTCCCGTATATCGAATATGTGCTCAAACTGGTCCCTGATGCCGAGGGCTTCTAGCACCCGTTCGGCATGCTCCCGGATGGAGTTGGTCAGGATCGATTTCCCGCAGGGAATGCGCTGCAGCATGGCGGCCAGGGCGGGATCGGGTTCAATGTATTTCCCGATATCCTTCATGTGGATCCAGTCGAGGTAGGTCTCGATATCGGTGAGTCCGTGCTCAGCTATAAGCCAGGACACGGTGGTCCCGTGCCGGAGGAATCCGGTATCCCGCAGGGTGTCGGCCTCCTGCAGGGAGATGTCGAGATAAGTCGATACATACTCAATAATTCTGCGGTTGAAGGCCTGCTCAACGTTGGATGAAGCTGGGTACACAGTATTATCAAGGTCAAATAGTATATATTGCAGGGAATATGTTGTTTCCATATATAGAATAAATCATTTTTTTTGTATTATTACAACATAAAATATGCATTCCAGCCGCCATTTCAGGGGGGTAAAAGAGAATTGTATGCATAATTACTGTATATAAATAGCAAAAAAGGGATTTGAAGCGCTTTTGATGAGTATATTTTCTTGACAGTAATATGGACCATTGTTATACTTACGGCTGTATAGCTAAATAAAAAAGGGATGACGCGGGTCATAGGCCTGCCCCGAAATTTTTAGGAGGAAGTATGAAAAAACTTTCGATCTTACTTTTGGTAGCTGCGCTGGCAGGCGGAATGGCGTTTGGTGCTGATCTGGCAATATCCGGTGATGCTACGTTCTCAACATCTTGGGATCTGCAGAATTCAGTTGGTGGGTTCGATGCTGTAGCCAACACCTTCGAATATGACGCTTCAATCGTCCTGATTCCCGGTGGCGCTGCTTCAACAATGGGCGAAGGCGATGTATACGCTGTCCTTGAAGTAAGCGTGGATGACTGGGAAATTGCTGTTGATGAAGCAACTGCTCCCGCTCTTCCCGGTATAGGCGCTATCAGCCTTGACACCTTCAAGATTGTAGCCCCCGACTTTGAAGTGAACCTGCTCGGTGCTTCACCTGCCGGAAACTTCGCACAGTACTTTGACTACAACGATGACGATGCTGCCGATATCGACGTTGCTGCCATCGGCCTTGCCGGCCAGAACGGCGGTGTTGATATTACCGCTGGCGACATCACAGTCGGTGCTGACTTCTGGTACAATGCCGGAGCAACCTTCCTGGTATGGGGAGCTGTTTCAGCTGAACTCGGCGAAGGCCTCACAGCTGATATAGCCGCAGGTTACGACGATGCAGCCGGTGCTGACCTTGCTGCTCAGCTGGCATACGCTGCTGACGCTTATGCAGTGACAGTCGGTGTTGATACTGCCGACAACTTTGCACTGTATGAAGTTGAAGCTGACATTAATGCAACCATTGATATCATTACTGTAGATGCAAATGTATACTTTGACGGCGCTACAGTATATGTAGCTAACAACAACACTGTTGCCCTTGAAGACCTCAGTATCGGTGTTGACTTCTACTGGAATGACCTTGCAAGCGGAAACTACGTTGGTGGTGATGTAGACCTTGCTGGCTTTGTTGACGCTCTTGACGTCCTCAAGGTAGCTGGTGGTTATGACATCGATACTCCGGGATTTGACGTACGACTCGACCTCGGTCTGGTTGTTGACGCTGCTGACATCGATGCATATGTAGCATACGACGGCGCAATTGCAGCTGGTGGAACACTGGCTTATGCTCTGGATGCAGGCACACTCAATGCCTCTTTTGACTACAACAACGATGCAACCATAGACGCTTCTGTTGGTTTCGAATCAACTTCCATCGTAAACGGTGCCACCCTGGCTCTCGGATGGGCAGCTGAAGACATCGCAGCCGACCTTGGCGACATCACCGCTTCGGTTACCGTCAGCCTCTAAATCCAGTAAATTATTACATAAAGCTATTACAAAGCTGATCCTTCGGGATCAGCTTTTTTTATACGCAATACATTGAAGCTGATCTCATTGCGGTATGCGCACAGTCATTGATACCGGTTGCAGATTGTGTTGTTGATGGGTATGGCTTCCTGCATAATTCAGGAAGCCAGGATAGATTGTATTGGAATGAATCGCTAGAAATCGAGATCGAGGGTCTGTTCGCTCTTCGTTGTGGTAACCACCCTCTTCTTTCTCCCTTTTCCCGTACCCGTTCTGTTCCCGCTTCCCGTAGCCGAGGAGCCGGATTTGGGGGGAGTGGGAGCGGGCCGTTTCCTTGCGGTCACGCGCCGCTTGACCGGGGCTTCTCGCACTTCCTTCACTGGCATATGCTCTTCCCGGTGCCTGATCAGGTAGCAGTGGTGGATCTTCCGGTTACGGAAGTAGTCCTCCGGTATGCTCTCCTCCGTGATATCCTCCACTCGGTACTTTGAGAGGATCTCCCTGCCCATCTCGAACTTTCTGAAGTTGTTGGAGAAGATCAGGGTGCCTCCGAAGGTGAGGTGGTACATAGCGTTGTGGATCAGGGCACTGTGGTCACGCTGGACGTCAAAGCTCTCCTTGCGGTCCTTTGAGTTGGAGAAGGTGGGCGGATCCATGAAGATGAGGTCGAAACGGTGCTTCGTCTCCTGCAGCCAGGTGCTGCAGTCGGAGCGCACATACTGGTGCTCCATCCCGCTGTAGCCGTTGAGCTCCATGTTCTTCTCGGCCCATGCAAGGTACTTCTTCGATGCATCGATGGTCATGGTGCTCAAGGCCCCTCCGGCGGCAGCGTGGACGGTAGCCGTGCCGGTGTAGCCGTAGAGGTTGAGGAAGCGTTTGCCCCCGCTCATCTCCATGATCAGCTTCCGTACCGGGCGGTGGTCGAGGAAGATGCCGGTATCGAGGTAGTCAGTGAAGTTGACGAAGAACTTCAGACCGTGCTCCTTCATGATGAAGAGTTGCTCCCGTTCATCCTGGCGGGTATACTGCTCCTTCCCCCGCTGGCGGCGCCGCTGCTTAACATGGATCTGTTCGTAGGGGATCCCGGTTGTTCTCTGTACGGCATCAATGAGCTCGTTGAGGCGGGTCTTTGCCGTCTCGGGCTCAATTTCAGCCGGGGGTGCATACTCCTGGAGGTGTATCCAGCGCTCCTCGTAGATGTCCACGGCAGCCGAATACTCCGGCATGTCGGCGTCATAGAGGCGGTAGGAGGAGATACTCTTTGCCTTGAGGTACTTCTTCAGTTGCTTCATGTTCTTCTGCAGCCGGTTGGCTGCCATCTCAGCTCCCGGGGAGAGTGGGGTGGTTTCCCTGGCGATCCTGCGCTCCTCGGCCCGCTTTTCCAGGGCTTCCCGCTCATCGGTAGTAAAGACGGTGTAGTGGGAGGCGGTACAGCGGATGGAGCCATTGTAGAGGGTATTGCTGTGATCTGGCTTGAGCGGCAGATCGTGCAGCAGGTCCGGTTCCCCGCAGATGATACTGAGTCTCCAGCCGGGAAATCTGTTTATGGTATTTTCACCGATTGCTCTGTAGAGCCGCTGCAGCTGCAGGGCTCCGTAGCGTTTCCCGCTGATCTCCTCCCGAATGCCGTAGGGCGGGTCGGTCACGATGAAGCCCGGAGTCCCTACGGGCAGTTCCGGTGCATCTACTGACGGATTGTCAGCTGAAAAGTCAAGGACGAAGAAGTGGATTGTATCGCCGAAACCGGCATTGGCGGCATGGTCGGCAGAAGACTGTACGGAGGCGGGATCTATGTCGGAGGCGTAGATGGGGGGCATGCTCCGCATGCCCTGTGCGCGGCGCTCTTCGGCTTCCGTAAGCAGCTGCTTCCAGAGCAGCTCGTCGTGACCCTGCCAGCGGGTGCATGCATAGGTCTCCGGATGCAGCAGGCCTGGGGCGGTATCGCTTGCCATCAGCGCGGCTTCGATGGGGATGGTTCCCGACCCGCAGAACGGATCATAGAGCGGGGCGGTATACTGCCAGCCTGAACGGATCAGCAGGGCCGCGGCGACATGCTCCTTCAGGGCGGCAGCCTGCGTGTGACGGCGGTAGCCTCTACGGTGCAGGCTCTCCCCGGTGAGATCGAGGTAGAAGCGGACATGCACTCCCTGGATGTGGACGTGAAAGCGTACATCGGGATGGTCGGTGTCGACCGATGGACGGACTTTATGGATTTCACGCATCTGGTCGGCAATGGCATCCTTGATCTTCAGG
The DNA here is from genome assembly GCA_964605195.1 of uncultured Spirochaetales bacterium. Classification (GTDB taxonomy): domain Bacteria; phylum Spirochaetota; class Spirochaetia; order JABMQR01; family JABMQR01; genus CAZSBC01. The sequence continues at coordinate 23,521 of CAZSBC010000004.1, forward strand.
GCCCCGAACTGCGAGTTCTTCAGCCAGCGCGTGTTGCGTACCGTGGCCTGGACAGCGAAGCTCTGCTCCAGTCTGATATTCTCGAACCAGCTTACCTGCATGGCACGGTGGTAGAGCTGGTCCCCCGTCTCCACACCCTCGGCCCTGCCGAGCTGCAGAAGCAGCCGCGAAGCAGTTCTGGTCCAGATGGCGAAACGATACCCTGTCTTAAGGTTCCCGGTGAACTCCACCCCTCCGGGTACTGAACGGATATCATCTGCTCCGGCAGCCCGGGCCTCGTCCGCAGCGATCTCGTTTATATTGGCCGCCGTTGCGGCAAAGAAGTGCAGTCTCTGTTCCATATTCTACTCCTCTGCCAGTACTTCGCTGACCTCTTCCTTGGAGAAGGAGTAGGTGGTATTGCAGTTGTGGCAGGTGAGCTGCAGCGGGAAGGGTCCTTCGGTTAAAATGGATGTGCGGGTATCCCCGCTCATCGATCCGATGAATTCCAGGAAACGATCCCGGTCACAGCCGCAGCTGAAGATGATATCGCGGGTGCCGATGATCTGCGGTGAGAATTCACCGAACGTTGTTTCAAGCAGCTCCACGGAGCGCCCCCTGCGGGCAAACCAGAGGCCCAGGGAGGGCATGCCCAACGCTGCCGTCTCAATGCGCTCAAGGATGTTATCCTCCGCCCCCGGCAGGACCTGCAAGAAGAGCCCGCCTGCTCCGGTGAGCATGCCATCGGCATCGTACTGGATACTGATGAAGAAGAGGGTGGGAGTCTGCTCAGACTCCATGAAGTGGACTGCCAGATCCTTGGCAATGCTGCCGTGCTGCATCATAGTCTGTCCCGATACCGGTTGACGGGAACCCTCAAGCCTGCGTGAAACGGTGATGAAGCCGGGACCGAAGAAGGATGACATATCGAAGCTCCCCAGCGGAGTGGTGTCGGTGACAGGAATAGGGTTGTGCAGCAGGTAGCCCCTGATCTCCCCCGATGCGGTGGCATCGACATTGAGTCCCTTTACCGGACCGCCGCACTCTACGGCGAGGCTGATGCGGTCGTTGCCCTTGAGCATCGTTGTCAGCAGTCCACCGGCAATATAGGCCTGTCCGAGTATATAGGTTTCAAGCAGGCCGGTTTCATGGTTGGCCCGCATGGCATTGAGCAGCCTGCTGCCGTGCAGCAGCGCTCCGCGTACGCTTCCGTCAGCGAGGAGAACGGTCGTTATCTCATCACGGTCCAGTATCCCGAGATGCTGTTCGACCTCCTCCGGAAGTGCTTTCTGTATCATAGTTCCTTCCCTGTATGGCCGATATGCCGGCCATCTCTGGAGAGAACATACCCCTATTTGCCATAAAAGTCAAAAGGTCTTTCGGGAGGGTGGTCAGTTGGGGAGAGATATGCGGGCAGAACAGTTTACTCTGAATTACAACGTGTAACATACTTATTATATTGTTATTTCCAATATCTGCGTGAAAGGAGGTAGTGTTCAGACGGTAATTCTGAGTTACACGAAAATTATTAGCGCAAATATATACACTTTTTCCTGAATTGGGTATATAGTAACAGTATGAGTAAATATGTTCCAGAATTGCAGAAGGTGTTTATCAGTAATCTGAAACGGTTCAGAAAGTCAAAGGGGCTCTCACAGGCAAAACTTGCCGAGCAGTGCTCCATTTCAGCCGGTTTTGTAGGTGAGATTGAGGTAGGCAGAAGCTTCCCGTCAGTCAAGACGCTGGAGAAGTTCTCCCAGATCCTCGAGGTCAAGCCGTTCGAGTTCTTCGTGGATCCGGATGACAGGAAGCCATCCAGCCAGGAAGAGGTTCTCTATATCCTTGACCGGGTGAAAGACTACATACGACTGTCATAAATTGATTCAGTTCTGATAAGACCGGGTATTCAGGCTCCTCGCAAGATAATCAGTATCATGTCAGGAGTCTGTCTGTTACCGATCATGCCGTATGTGCAAAATAATTACACTCTGAAGCTTCTCGGCAAATATTTCACAAACAATCCAACAGGAAACTTCAGCAATCCGCATCAGACAGCTTGAAAATGCATGCTTATGCGATAGTGAATTGGCATGGAAATTGCTCTTGCAGATGCATGAAGAGAAACAGATCCACAATCACAATCGTTGTTGCAGTAAGCATTCTCCTTGTAGCTATATCCCTCCCAGCTGCTGGTTTGGACCAGTACATAGCGGCTGCTCAGCAGAACGGGGACAATCGCGAGAAGCTTGAACTGCAGTACCTAGGCAGCAGACTGCAGCTTGATATGGGCAATCTGGAAGCAGAGATGGATTCCGGAATCGGCATACAGACAGGTGGTGTCGAGATAACGGCGGGAAAGGATCAGAGCGGGGATACGGTTGTCACGTTAGATCCCTCCGTCACCCTGTCTTTCTACGATCATGATGCAGAACTGGAGTTCTCATCCCCAATACAGATCAATACCACGGATGCATCCGTATCCGGTACTCCGGGAATAACCTTCTCTAGAGCGATCAAAACATGGGAAACTGTTGGGGATACCACTCTGGATGACCTGGAAGACCAGCAATCGTCCTTGCTCATGGAACGTAGTTATCAGCAGGGACTACTGCAGATAGAAATGCGTGTGCTGCAAAGCCTGCAGACAATTATCACCCTGGAGAAACAGCTGAAAGCAACCACCATAAGTATTGGGGATGCAGAGCAATCCCTGATTTCTGATATTCGTATCGGGCTTGTGAGAACGGGTTCCACAGCCCTACTGCAACGTGAACACTCTATAGCACGTCTGAAAAACAGTCTTGCATCGCTGCAGAACAACCTGCTGGCTGAATTGGATGATTTCAAGACGCTGACCGGACTGGAGTATGAGAAGCTGGCGGCAGATGAATTTGCGCAGCCGTCTCCACAAGTGGATGAGCAGGAGCTTGGTAACGGGTCGGTACTGCTGGCTGCTATCGATGTGGCAATTGCCCGACAGAAGCTGGCTGATGAAGAGCAGGGGAGAGCGGAACGGGAACTTGATGAGAGTTCCCCCACCTATCTGATCAGCGGTGGGTATACAGCAGCACTCAACTCCCCGATTGGCGACTACAGCCATACCCTCAAGGCCGGGGTATCTGCAGCAGCCAGCGGTTGGACCTTTGGGGCAGGGGTGACCACAGTCCTGGATGGAAGCGGGATAACCCCGTCGGCCTATCTATCGGGGTCCTGGAGTGATACAGCTGAAAACTGGGATGAGTACGATGCTCTGGAGATTGAGATCCTTAATAACGGCATAGCCCTCGCACAGACGGAATACAACAGCACAATGTCAGATTACCGGGACAGTCTGGTCCAGATCCAGCTGCAGATAGCTGCATGGGAGATTGCCCAAGCTGAGCTGGAACTCTCTCTGCTTGAAACCGCACAATTGCTCCAAGATGCTGAGGTTGCGTTTGAGCGAGGAGTGGGAACCGGTGATGCAGTTACGGATGCCCGGCACGAAGTGGAGCTGCTTGAATATGAGCGGGTAATGCTCCTGCTCGATGGCCTGCTCCTGGAGAACAGCATAGCACAGCTGCAGTTGTGACTGCGTATATGCAAGGTAGTTGCGATATGCAGCCTTTGCAGTCCGCTCAACGTGTAAACAGGGCAATATTGATTGAAGGGCAGTATGCTCCGATGGAGGAAGGTGAAGACGATCATGGATGATAACAGCAGGAAACAGCAGCAAGATCAGGGTGCAGGAGTAAAAAAATCCGGCAGAAAAGATACTGCGGCACAGAACGGCAAGGGAGCAGAGGAGCGGACAATAACGGCTGCAAAGCGGCGTATCCGCAGGAAACGTAGGAAGAAAGCCATCGGGTGGTCAGTTTTCCTCGTCCTTATCATTCTCGGGGCAGGAAGTTATTTCCTCTTCTTCAGCGACAATGCCCTGATTCCGGGAAACAGTGGTGGTGCAGCAACCGCTGAAAACGGAAACGAAGTTACCTACACAATACAGCAGATGGCATTTGCCGAAGTTGTAGACATATCAGGCAGCCTTGAGCCGTATGAGAGCGAAGAGTATCTGTTCGCTACCTCAGGAACGGTTGATACGGTATATGTTGCAGTCGGGGATGTGGTGAAAGCCGGCGATACCCTGGCAGTGCTGGACAGTAAAAGCGAATTGTATGAAATAGAGAGTATTGAACAGCAGATAGAAGCGACAGCTGACCTGGCAAGCCTGACATATGAGCTGGCATCAATTGAGCAGCAGATAAGGGAGGCAGGGAATGACCTGGCCGAGCAGTATGAACTCGACAGTATAAATCTCCAGATAGCGGAGCTATCTGACATCTCCAGTCTGGAGTACGAACTTGCCACCATCGATGACCAGATAGCCCAGGCAGAGGATATCAGCAGCCTGGAGTACGATCTGGCCGGTATCGATGATCAGATTGCCCAGGCAAGGGATATCACCAGCCTGGAGTACGAACTTGCCACCATCGATGACCAGATAGCCCAGGCAGAGGATATCA
>CAZSBC010000004.1:28101-53246 GCA_964605195.1 uncultured Spirochaetales bacterium
AACTTGCCACCATCGATGACCAGATAGCCCAGGCAGAGGATATCAGCAGCCTGGAATACGATCTTGCCAGCATTGACGCTCAGCTGCTGCAGGTGAAAGATATCACAAATCTGGAGTATGAGCTGGCCAACTACACTTACCAGATTGAGAGAGCCAAAGATACTGCAAGCCTGGAGTACGAGCTTGCCAGCATGGATACCCAGATCACCCAAACCCGGGATCTCTCCAGCCTGGAGTACGAGCTTGCCAGCATACAGGATCAGATTGCACGGACACGGATCGATCTGGATGAGCTCTATGAGATTCAGAGCATCCGGGACCAAATAGCTCAGCTTCAGGATGAATCGGATCTGGAGTATGATATTGCTACCATCGACAGCCAGATAGCCCAGGCAGAGGATATCTCAAGTCTGGAGTATGAGCTGGCCAGCATTGAGAACCAGATAGCACAGGCAGGGAATACCCTGAACGAACTCTATGATATCGCATCTGGAACATACCTGCTGGAGCAGATGCAGATCAGCGGTACTGAGGCCGACATCGAACTGCAGACCATGAAAGTGGAGCTTGCACAGGCAAATCTTGCCCAGACTGGTGAGGAAGTTGCTCTGCTTGAAATGAAGAGGGCCCAGATTGCAGAACAGATTGCAGGGGTGGATGACGATGTGCTCCTGCTGGAGATGAAGCGTGATCAGATACTGGATACACGGGAGCAGCGTCAGGTTGACATTGCGCTTCTTGAACTGCGGCTCCAGCAGGCGGAACAGGCCTATGATCAAGTTGCCTTGGACCTGGAACTGCTGGAGATGAAGAAGGATCTGACAGTGACCGCAATTGCGGACCAGAAAGCGCAACTGGAGCTTCTCTACCTGAAGCGTGCCCAGATAGTGACCGACCTTGAAAACATCGTGACCGATGTGGCGCTGCTGGAGATGAAGCGGTCCCAGGTAGAGGACGAGATGGCCTGGGTGGGTGCTGATATTTCGCTGCTGGAGATGAAACGGGAACAGACAGTTGCTCAGATTGTACAGGCTGCAGCTGACGTGGAGCTTCTGAAGATGAAACGGGAACAGACAATTGCTCAGATTCGGCAGGCTGCAACTGATGCAGAGTTGCTGGAGATGAAGCGGGAGCTGATAGTCAAGCAGATAGCACAAGCAACAAATGATGTGGAGCTGCTGGAGATGAATCGGGCCCAGACGGTGACCCGGATTGCGCGAAATACCGGGGAGTTAGCCCTGCTCTACAATAAGAGGGAGCAGGCTGAATTTTCACTGGAAAATATTGAGGACGACCTTGCGCTGCTGGAGATGAAGCGTGAGCAGGTCCTGCATGACATTGCACGTGTGGATGATGACCTTTCGCTGCTGAACAGTAAACTCGATATTGCCAGGGATGCCTTCGCAGATACGAAACTTGTCGCTGCATTTGACGGTACAGTAACCGAAGTGGCTGTCACCTCCGGTGAGAGTGTCGGTACCCAGACTACGGCAGTGAGAGTCATCAACGTTGACCAGTACCTGGCTACCGTGGAGATTGATGAAATTGATATGTATAAGATCAGACTGGGACAGAGCATCAATCTGGAGTTCGATGCCATCCCGGAAACCGTCGAGGCCTACATCAGTAATATCCCAATCGAAGGGCGGCTGACTGCACAGGGGATAGGTGTGGTTGATGTGGAGATAACCATCCCGAATCCTCCGGCAGAGCTAAAACCAGCCTATACCTTTGCCGGAGGGGTGCAGGTAAGTGATTCAGATGATGTTCTGGCAGTCAGTCAGGAAGCGGTGATTACTTCACCCCTGAATGAATCCGTGTCGATCCTGATGGTGAGGGGTGATGACGGGACAGTTGCTCCTGTACGGGTTACGGTTGAATATCTGGAGGATGGAATGGTCCGTATCCTTACGGGCGATGTTGCAGCCGGAGAAACTGTTGTCGTACCGCAGGTCAGTGATTCGGATGAAGCGAATGGGGGCGGATTTGTCCTGCCCGGCTTGCGGGTTCCAGGAGAGGGCGGGGGTATGAACAGGCCGGAAGGCGGTGTCGGCGGAACAAGATCCGCTGCACCATAAGGATAGTGGGTATGGCAGAAACAGTAATTCAACTGGAGAATATTCGCCGCTACTACCTTATGGGAGAGACAGTGGTCAAAGCGCTGGATGGCGTAACGTTGCAGATAGAGCGGGGTGAGTACACAGCCATCATGGGGCCTTCCGGTTCCGGTAAGTCAACCATGATGCACCTGATAGGATGTCTCGATACCCCGACTGAAGGTAGCGTACGCATAGACGGTGAGGATGTCTCAGCACTCAATGAAACAGCCCTTGCCTATATCAGGAATGAGAAGGTGGGGTTCGTGTTCCAGCAGTTCAACCTGCTTACACGCATAACAGCCCTGGAGAATGTTATGACACCGCTTATGTATACAGGATACGGCGTTCGGGAGCGGAGAGAGATTGCCGAAGCTGCCCTGGACCGGGTAGGACTTTCAGACCGTATGAAGCATAGACCCAATGAGCTTTCAGGTGGACAGCGACAGCGTGTGGCTGTGGCTAGGGCCCTGGCAACAAACCCGTCAATTATTCTGGCCGATGAGCCTACGGGGGCATTGGATACCAAAACCGGTGAGCAGATTCTTGAGCTGTTCGAGCAGCTGAATGCCGAAGGCCGGACCCTGCTGATAGTGACACATGATGAAGAAATTGGCAGTCACTGCAGACGTCAGATCAGGCTGAGAGACGGCCTGCTGGAGGAGTAGGATGTTCTGGGAAAATATAAAACTTGCCCTGAAAGCAATGATGGCTAATAAGCTGCGTACCCTCCTCTCGCTGCTGGGAATCGTGATTGGTGTTGCCTCAGTGATAACAATTCTCACGCTTGGGGAGAGTGCGACGCAAAGCATCACCCAGAGCATTGTGGAGTCGGGGTTGGAAACCATTACCATCAACACAACAGATACCGAGAGTAAAGCAATTCAGCGTGAGTTCACTGAAAAGCTGCCAGGCAAGCTGCTGGCAAACGTGCCCGGTCTTGCCGTGGCCCTGCCGACAAACGCAATTCGGGCAAACCTGAGAAACGGACAGACATCGGTATCCTATACTGTCATGGGTGTGACAGCCGATTATGCCGATGCGCTGGACTATGAAGCCGTAGGAGGAGCCTTTTTTTCCGTGGGTGATAACGACAGCTATAAACAGGTCGTGGTGCTGGGAGCCGATGTTGCCGAGGAGCTCTTCCCTGATGGGGATGCTGTCGGTTCGTATGTGAGTATCTACCGAACCCAGGCAAAGTCCTACCGGGTAGTCGGCATCATGGAGGAGAAGACAGCAAGCTTTAACCTGCAGTTTGATTCCAGCGTCTATATTCCCTACAATACCTTCGTGCAGCGCATGGAGAGCGTGGAAGTGGTGGGCAGCTACCTGTTGAGGGTGGAATCGGATGCCGATGTGCTCGAGATCTCGGACAATCTGGAGCGATATCTGGACAGACTGGTCGGAGAGGATTCCTACCGAGTGTTCTCACCCTCCACAATCGCGGAGATGGCAACCTCGGTAACCAGCACCCTCAGTATGGTCCTGGCAGCCATTGCAGCAATATCACTGCTGGTAGGCGGTATCGGGATCATGAATATCATGCTGGTATCCGTTGCGGAGAGAACCAAGGAGATTGGTATCAGGAAAGCCCTCGGGGCACCGCCGTCTGTAATCCGAGGGCAATTCATAACCGAAGCCGTTACCCTCACCTTCATAGGCGGGCTGATAGGCATACTCCTAGGTACGGTAATCAGTATGGTGGCAACAGATATGCTGGGTTGGTCACTCTTTCCGCAATACATCTCTTACTTGCTGGCAGCTGGTTTTTCCATGCTTGTAGGAATTTTCTTCGGATGGTATCCTGCCATGAAGGCCTCCAAGCTTGATCCGATAGAAGCGCTCAATTATGAGTAGCCTGGGCATGTTTGGATGCACCAGAGGTCTGACAAAGTGAATAAACGGTACATGAAGCAGAGAATCAGCTCTATGGATAAAGAGGGTACCATCATCATGGTTGTGCTCACTATCTTCCTCATATTCGTGCTCATGCTGAGCTTTTTGTTCGTGCGGATGATGGATGAACGCAACGATATTCGCATGAATATGACGGCAGAGCAGATATTTACCAATTTTTTCATACAGATCAGAATGGATTCAGATCAGGTCGATATGTTTGTTGAGGAAGATAAGATCAGGGGATTGGGTACCTATAACAGAGCAGGCGAACTGATAGTGGGCTTCGGTGAAATACCAGACACATTTTTGCCCGACGCAGCAGATGACCCGAATCTCTACCGGCGGGGGGCAACCTACAATCCGGAAACCGGGATGATCGAGTATGTGCGCAAGATACTGCTCAATATATCCATCGGGGAAAACCAGCTGCCTTCTCCCGAGTATATGTATCTGGCCCTGGATGGTAAGGCCTATCGGGTGGTAAAGTACCTTATTTTCGGTGTCTTCACGGTGTTCTGTCTTGCCATGATTGTGCTGATAGTGTTCATCTGGCGTATGTATGCCCGTAACCGAATGTATCGTGAGACGATAGCGCGCCAGAAAAGTCTGGTGAATCTAGGTGAAGCAGCACGGACACTCGCGCATGAGATTAAGAATCCGCTCAGCGCGATTGCGCTGCAGACAGCGGTGATGAAGAAGCAACTGCCTGCCGATGCACTGAAGGGGCTGGCTACGATTGACGAACAGGTTATGCGGCTCAATAAACTGGCTGACCGGGTACGTGAGTTTATCAAGAACGCTCGCGGCAATCCTGAGAAGATAGAGATCATACCGTTTCTCCAGGAAATAGCAGATACATTCGGTACCGGCATCAAGGTACAGAGCCTCAATAATCGCTTCAGGTACGTAGTGATGGATCCGGACCGGGCCCGATCGGTCTTTGAGAATCTGATACGCAACGGACTGGAGTCCGGCTCCGGAGAAGGTGTTGACAGTGAGGATTCCGGGTATGCAGGAGCGGAAGTCAGGATCAGCTGCAGATCGGTAAAGTCCAATGTGATTATTACTATTGCAGATAATGGGAATGGACTACCAACTGGACAGGAAAAACAGATATATGACCCGTTCTTTACAACAAAGGCGCAGGGGTCGGGAATAGGTCTATCCATTACCAGAAGATTCATAGAGAGTGCCGGGGGTACGCTGCGGCATGTGGCAAGAGAGAGTATGGATGGTGATCTGCAGGCTGCCCGGGGAACAGTGGCCGAGGTTACGCTTCCGGGGAAAGAACGATAAATGCGAGTACTGATTGTTGACGATGAGAAGCATATCCGAGAATTGATGAGTGAATACCTCCAAATGAAATCAATTGATTGCGATAGTGCCGAAAACGGGCTTTCTGCTCAACGCATGCTCAGGGAAGAGCCGTATGCAGCCTGTCTGATCGATCTCCGGATGCCTGGCATGGATGGTCTGACCCTGCTGAAATGGCTGCGGATGGAGGGCTTCCGAATGCCGGTCATCATGATATCAGCCCACGGAGAGATTCATGATGCTGTTGAAGCACTCACCAGCGGAGCCCAGGACTATATCGTTAAACCGTTCGACCCGGAGGAGCTGAGCCTGCGACTGGCTCAGCTGATAGAGACCCAGAATCTGAAGAATCTGGTTGAGTCTGACAGCCGAGAGCACGGCAGAAGCAGTATGCCGAAGCTGGGCCTCATCGGAGATTCTCCATCCATGGTGCGAATAAAGGATATCATCAACCGTATTTCCGAATCTCCGGCTACGGTGATGATCACCGGGGAGAGCGGGACCGGCAAGGAGGTGGTGGCCCGCTCCATCCACACTACCTCCCTGCTCTCCGAGGGACCTTTCGTGGCGGTGAATGTGGGCGGGGTTCCGGAGAACCTCCTGGAGAGCGAGCTCTTCGGTTACGAGAAGGGGGCCTTCACCGGGGCCGATGCCCGTAAGACCGGCATGTTCGAGCTGGCCTCAGGCGGCACGCTATTTCTCGACGAGATCGGGGACATGCCCCTGAACCTGCAGGTGAAGCTGCTGCGGGTGCTGCAGGACAAGAAGATCACCCGGTTGGGGGGAACCTCCACGATCCCCATCAATGCCCGGATCATTTCGGCCACCAACCGCCCGATAGAGCAGCTGGTGCGGGAGGGGAAATTCCGGGAGGACCTCTTCTACCGGCTCAACGTGGTACGGATCGAGATTCCGCCGCTGCGTGAGCGCAAAGAGGATATTGCCCTGCTGGCTGGCTCGATCATCAAGGAGCTCAACCGCAAGATGGGGCGTCGGATCGAGGGGCTCACTCCGGATGCCCTTGAGGCGATGAAGGCCTATGCCTTCCCCGGCAACGTTCGTGAGCTGGAGAATGTTCTTGAGCGGGCGGTGATCTTTGCCGACAACACTATGCTTGAGCTGCAGGATCTTGAGCTGCGCGGGGTTGTGCTGCATGAGGAGCAGGCTGCAATTACAGCCGGGCATCTCGCAGCGGAAAGTCGCACCGCAGCTGAGCGGGGGAATCCCCAGACGCTGCAGGAGCTGGAGCGGGAGGCCATTATCAGGTCGTTGCATCGCTGGGAGGGCAACCGCACCCGGGCATCCGAGGAGCTGGGGATATCACGGCGTACCCTGATCACCAAGATTGCCGATTATGGATTGGATCTTTAGCTACCTGGCATAAATGCTTTCTGCTGCCCTCCCACAAAGGCCCATTTCTGTGCTACACTGGCAATAGAAGTATTTCAGCACTTCCGGAGGATCTATGATAGCAGTACATGATCTGACTCAGGTGTACCGCAGCGGGAAGGGGGTCTTTGACCTGGACTTCTCAATTCCCGAGGGTGAGGTCTTCGGCTATCTTGGCCCGAATGGGGCGGGTAAGACTACCACCATCCGCAACCTCCTCGGGTTCACCAATGCCCGCAAGGGATATGCCACCATCGGGGGGCTGGACTGCCGCCACCAGGCAGACCGGATCCAGAAGCTGATCGGCTATCTCCCCGGCGAGATTGCCTTCTTCGGCAACATGACGGGCATCGGGTTCATCAACTTCATGGAGAATATGCGGCGCACCGTTGACCGTAACCGCCGTAATGCCCTCCTTGACCGCTTTGCCTTCAACCCCGGCAGTAAGATCCGCAAGATGTCAAAGGGGATGAAGCAGAAGCTCGGTCTGATCACAGCCTTTATGCACGATCCCCCAGTCTATATTCTCGACGAGCCGACAAGTGGTCTTGACCCGTTCATGCAGAATGTCTTCATGGAGCTGCTGGAGGAGGAGAAGGGCCGGGGCAAGACGGTGATGCTCTCCTCCCATATTTTCGAGGAGGTACAGCGTATCTGCGACCGGGCCGGGATCATCCGGGAGGGACGGATAGTTGCCATCGAGGATATTGCTTCGCTGAACAGCATGAAACAGCGGCGGTATGTGGTCACCTTCGGCAATCAGGACGATATGGAGCGGAGCATCTCCGGGCCACTGACTGCAGAGCGTAGCGGGGACAGGCAGCTTACCGTAACGGTAACGGTAGCCTACCGTGACTTTCTCTCCCGGCTCTCCGAGTGTGCTGTGGTGGGACTGCATTCGGAGGTGCAGACGTTGGAGAGTGTCTTCATGAAATACTACGGCAGGGAGGAGGATGCATGAACTGGACCCTTTTTCGCGCCAATCTGCGTACCAACTGGATTCTGTTGCTCTTCATGACCCTGATCATCATGATGTATGGCTCGATCAGTGTCTCTATGTTCGATCCGGAGAGTGCCGAGGTGATCAACTCCATGCTGGAGCTGATGCCCGAGGGTATCATCAAGGCAATGGGGTTCAACGATCTCGGTACCGACCTTACCCAGTATGTCTCAAGCTATCTCTACGGCTTCATCATGATCATTTTCCCGCTGATCTACATCATCATCACGACGAACAACATCATGGCCAGGCATATCGACCGGGGGTCGATGGCCTACCTGCTGACCACCCCCAACTCCCGGGTCCGGATCGCCTCCACACAGGCCCTCTACCTGGTAAAGGGCATTGCGCTGATATGTACGGTCAATACGCTGCTGATCATCTTCATGAGCATGAGCATGTTTCCCGGACTGCTTGATATCGAACGCTTCCTGCTGCTCAACTTGAGCACCTTTCTTGTTCTGACACTTCTCGGGGGCATAGCCTTTCTCAGCGCCTGCAGCTTCAGTGAGAGTCGCTGGTCGCTGGCCGTTGGTGCCGGGGTTCCCATGCTCTTCTTTGTCGTTGATATGCTGTCGGCGATCAGCGAGGAGCTCGGATGGCTGCAGTATGCCACCGTATTCACCCTGATGGATGCCGCCCGGGTCCTTGAAGGCGGGCTCTTTGTCATCATCAGCTGTGCCGCCACCGCTGTTGCCGCTATGCTGTTCTACACCATCGGGGTGGTGGTCTTCAACCGAAGATCGCTGGCACTATAGGGCGTTTGCTTCTGCTGGTGAGAATGATATCGCCGATTTCGCAGTTCAGGTAGGCGGCGATGACAGGGCATTTGGCCATGAATAGGAAAAAGACCTCCCGATTGAGGTACTCTGTAAGCGATTCGAAGTTACCCTGGCCCTTGCTGATGACGATATCGGCAGCTGCGTAACGCTTCCTGAAATCGGCCGTTGTCTGCTGTGGAACTGTCCCGGGGATGACCGAACCGCTTGAGATCACCTCGGCAACGCTCTTCATGCCCACCTGCTGGGCATCACTGATCACCACGTCGTTGAGAATGAGCTCCCCGCGTACCGCATAGGTGACGGCTACGGCGGGAAAACGACGGATGATCTCACCGATCAGCATCTTATCAAAGACGATCTCCCCGGCATTGTCACCGAGATAGAGCAACGTTCCTCCCCGGCTGTCAGCCGAAGTGAGCGCTTCCAGAAGGGATGTATAGGAAAAGAGCTCCTCGGACTCATGCATGCTCTTGCCGTGCTCTGCCTGCACGATGCGTGCTATCTCCCGGGGCACATCAATAGCAGCCTTGGCACCGAAGTCTATGATATTTCCCGCTATGGCGGCAAAGAGCGCCTCAAGGAGTTGGTCTTCGGCTTGCGCAATCTGGGCGGAGAGCTCTCCGGCTGCCTTCATGGCCTCCCGGTTGCTGTACTTCCTGACCTGCCGGTAGGGGTCGGGATTCTGCAGTGCTGCAGTGACCTGGCGGTAGAAGCGGAAGGCATTTTCCGGAGGTGATACCGTGTCATCGATTCCCTCAAGGATGGTTGCTGCAGCTTTCGAGAGTGTGATACGTTCATCTTCGGAGGCCCCGCAGAGGGTGGCAGTTCCGAGAATCTGTCGGAAAAAACAGGGTATGCACTCAGAGTAGGTCTTCACATGGCTATCCTTGTGCTTCAGGGGGCGATGACGGTCATATCCAGCAGTGTCTGGATCTGCAGGCGGGCACGGGCGTAGTTGTAGTTGGCGCTGCCGCTGGTGCGCAGCTGCCGGGCATAGAGCCCGATCAGCCCGGTCAGCGACTGCAGCACGGTCTCAGAACCCTCCCATACTTCCCCGACAGCCTCCTGGCTGTCAAGCAGCAGGAGTCCCCAGTCAAGCAGTAGGGCCCCCAGCCGGGGATGCTCGGCAATTCTCGCTGCTGTCGACTGTACCTGGTTGACGGTGCTTTCGGGCAGGGAGTGTGCTATCCAGCCTAGGGTACGTTCAAGGGGGTTCTGGCAGGTGTCAGGAAGGCTGCAGGTCGTAAGAAGGCGTTCCTGCTGCAGGGTGCGGAGGGTTGCTGAGAACTCCCCGGCCCAGTCCGGTATATGCTGCCACGCCGTAAGGAAGTACTGCTGCTGCACTGTGTCACCGACTACGGGTTTCTTGATGACTATACCGTTGAAGACAGTTGCACCCGGTGCCGGGGTATAGGAGAAACCGGTACTCCTGGGGGAATGGATGGTGAAGTTGTCAAAGGCGACGCTAAGGCCGGCTGAGGTGATAAGACCGGCCTGTTTTTCGCTGCCGTCCCAATCCCGTGGGTAGAAGAACAGCTCGGTAGCATTGCAGTAACCGGTTACCGTATCGGAGCCGAGACGGAGGGAGAGCCGGTTGGGCTGCTCCTCAAGGACGGCTTCCGATGAGCTCCAGGGAATGGTGAGTTCGTAGGAGCCGGAGGCAGCCTTCCCGGCAGCATACATGCCGGTTCCGCCGGTGATGAAGAATGAGTAGCTGCCGTCATCCTCTACATCGAAGATCACGCCGTAGCCGGCACTGGCCGCCCCGGCAATCTTCTCGGTCTCAACGGAGATAATTCCCTCGCCGACCTGCTGGTCGGAGACGACGATCAGCCCGCTCTCTTCCGGGAAGAGCTGCAGCCTTCCGTCATGGACTGCAATGTAGTCCTGTCCGGAGATGCCCTCGAAACGTACCGTCGGAAGCGGTTCGCCGGTATCGACGGTGTCGAAGGATTCGATGAGCTGCAGAGCATAGCTCCCCGGGATTTCGGGGTACCGCAGCGGGCCGTCCTGAAGGAGGGGCAGAATCAGCGTGGTGCTGGCGGGAAAGAGGTTCTGGTATACGGAGAAGTCTGTGGACAGGTGGTCGCGGATGAAGCCGACAGCCGACAGCTCTCCGAAGGAGAGCTCCATGATTGCAGGGGTATCAGCCCAGCTGCGCAGCACCGGTATGCCGTCGAGGGAGGGTATGACGGCCACGGTTCCTGAATTGGGGAAGGTGGTTGCCGCGAGGATGAAGGCGGTGAGGTAGCCGGTCAGCAGAGAGCTGTAGGAGGTCTCCTGCCTGATATCATACTGTACCACGATGGTATTGCCACGCATGCTGACGGCGGGATTGATCAGGCCGAAGCCGGCGAGCTGGTCAACAAGCCCCCGGTCCAGCGGCGGGTAGGAGTAGCTGCCGCTCAACCCGTCGGGATAGGTAAGATAGCAGGTGAAGGAGCTGCTGGCCGTGGCAAGGCGCTCATTGCTCTCCTGGAAATCTCTCACCACCAGCTCAATTTCATACTGTCCGGGTTCTGCCGGCATCGTGATGTCAAGGAGCTGCCACTGGGAGTAGGAGTCGGAGGTGAGCTCCTCCGGGGTACTGTAGCGTGTGGCGAATCGAGTGTGGAGGATATCATCACGGTAGATGGTGATGGTGCTGCTGCTGTTGCCGGCACCATCGTGTACGGCGGCTCCCGTGGTGCGCAGGAATACCTTGAGGGTTGCCCCTGTGGTGAGCTCCGGGGCAAAGAGCCGGGTCAGTTCGGCTGGGTTTTCCGTATCGGCGGTGACGGGGATGAAGTGGGTGATGGAGACGGCCCCGACTCCTTGTATCGCAAGGAGCAGGAACAGCAGTGCCGTGATACCTCCGGCATAGCGCGGTACGTTTCGCTGCATTACCTCAGCGGCTCTTTGGGGCAAGGTGCACCTCCTCGGCTCATCACTTTGTACTGTTTCATTGTATCAACACCATACGGTATCTGCAATAGTACCCCTGGGCAACAGTGTGGTGTTTAGCGGTTATGGTTGAAGAGAAGTTTTCCGGAGGCGAGATGGTGGATGGCTGCCGCCAGAGGAGTGATAATGGCATAGGTGGGCGGGTATCCGCTGCAGGGAGCGGATATGGAACCGGGATTGAGCTGGAGGGTATCCCTGGCTGCATCATAGTGGATACGGGGGGTGTGGGTATGGCCGGTTATGAGGATGGCGTGCGGTTTCATCAGGGGCTGGCCGGTTGCACGGAGCTGGTGTCCGTGCATCAGCAGAATGGTACTGCTGTTCCAGGAGATAGTCTGTGAGGCTGGCAGCGGTAGGCCTGTGATCTCCGCGTCCTGTCTGGTGTCGCAATTGCCTTTGACGGCGGTGATATGGTTTCTGTGTCGGCGCAGCTCTGCTGCGGCTGCATCGCGGTGGCGGACCCCCAGGTCACCGGCAATGAGTATGTGGTCGGCTTCCCCCCGTTCGAGACGGGCGAGGATCTTCTTCAGGGCCCGTTCATTACCGTGGATATCAGCGATGACAAGCAGGCGCTCATATGCGGAGAGATCTGTGATGATGTGCTGCCGGTTCATATCTTCTACTACCGCTTCAAGCTCTCAATGTCAAGGGTCGGTACTGAGCGATCTGAGAGGCTGTTACGGGGATGAATTAAACAATTCAACGCAAAAATTAAAAAAATTAATATATAAATTAAATTAATTAATTTTATTGAGAAATAATATTGACATATAGAAAGAGCAGGTATATATTATAGTCAGGAACTGAAAGTGAGATGTTCCTGAAGATCCTATGCCGGGATCGCGCGCGGTCCTCTTTCGGGAGGAGTGATATGGCAATGAATGGAGAGATTCTACAGAAGAGAGCACGGGAAGAGGCACTGTATCGGCGCTATCAGGTGGTACGGAGCATGGAGGGGCGTTCCGGTTTTCTGCAGCAGAGAAGCTGGAAGACGGGAGAGCTGGTGCTGCATATCGTGCATGCACTCCGGAGCCTGTTTGCGTCTCCGCAGCAGCGGCATCATGGATAGCGGAGCATGAAGGAGAATAGCTATGAAGAAAAAGCAACTGCATGATTGTCCGGTCTGCGGATCGGAGCTGCGGGTCAAGGTGTTGGCCTGTCCCTCCTGCAGGACGAGGATTGAGGGTGATTTCTCCCCTCCGGAGTCCAATCTCTTCTCCCTCTCCCGTGAGGAGCTGGAGTTTGTCGAGATATTCGTGCGGGCCCGGGGGTCGATCAAGGAGATGGAGAAGATTCTCGGGGTCTCCTATCCTACGGTGCGCGGGAGGCTGGATGCCATCATCGGGAACCTCGGGTATACGGTGGAACGCGGGGTGGAGCCTGAGAAGCGCAGGGAGATTCTTGACCGGCTGGAGGCCGGAGAGATCTCGGCGGCGGAGGCGGCGAAGGCACTGAAGGGCGTAGTACCCGAAGAGGTCTAGAAGGTGAGTATGCCATGGAGATAGCGGATATGGATATCCTGGGAAGCATCCTGCAGCTGATTATCGATGGCAGGGTGTCGGCACAGGAGGGTGTTGAGCTGATTTTGGCTGCAGATTCACAGGCGGCGATGAGTGGTGCTGGATTGACCGGCACGAAATGCCGCCTGCGATATCCACCAACGGGATCGGCTGCCCTGAGAGGGGTTGTCTTGTTGTAGAAGAGTCTGGCTCCGGATGGGGAGCGGCTGATGCGGAACATAGAGGAGATAGGTACTATGAACGAAGAGTATATGAGAATTCTGAAGATGATCGAGGAAGGCAAGGTGACTGCAGAAGAGGGAGCCGAGCTGATGCAGGCGGTTGGCGGTACAGAGGCCGGGACAGAGCAGGAGTTGGGCGGTAAGAAGACTTCAATGCGGGGCAGGAAGCTGCGGATCAAGGTGACGGATCTTGATACCGGCAAGGACAAGGTCAATATACGGATTCCCCTGCGGCTGGCTAAGATTGCCGAGCGCTTCATTCCGAAAGACGCCAAGGAGGATATGCGGGATAAGGGGATTGACCTGGAAGATATCATGGGGAGTCTCAACGAGCTGCAGGAAGGCCCCATAGTCGATATCGATGCCTCCGATAACGGCAAAAGCGGGGAAGAACGGGTAAATGTCTCCATTTATGTGGAGTGACCCTACTGTTTCCGATCACGCCCCGGTGTTTCTGCCGGGGTTTTTTTACGTATGCCCGGCAGAGCTCCTTCGCTGCGAGTTCCGGATCCGCTTCGGAGCTGGAAGTCTGACGGAACCGGACGGGGAGTACTGAAAGGGTAGTTGCTTGGTGTCCTTGACTGCCTTTGGCGAGTGCCTGCTTAACCGCTTCCCGATAGCGAACAGCTAAGTTGCATGCCATGGCATGGTTTTGTCGCATCGATAGCTCCATAGCCTCTCCTTTGCAGTGGATTCTTTTGTTCCAGAAGATGGTATCATGGTTAGCTGTATGTATGTGGCAACGCGGCAGGTTGGATTTTCATTCTAGGCATTATACCATGTGTACACATATTGCACATATTACTGATTGGGGTGAAGGGAGATGAATATTACACTTTCAGCCGATGAACAACTCATTCGGAAAAGCAGGGAATATGCTGCGAATCATCATACCACCCTGAACAATCTCATCAGAGAATACCTGAAGAAACTTACTGTCGGAACAGACAGCACTACATCACCGGCTGAGGAATTTTCCTGCATGGCAGAGCATTTTGCCGGAGAATCCCCTGCCGGGTATCGTTTCAACCGTGAAGAACTCTACAAACGGGAACCGTCGCATGAGTAAGGTGTTTATAGATTCCAATATTATTGTGTACGCACAGGATAGGAGCTTCCCTGAAAAACAGCAGCGGGCTATTGACGCATTACAGAACTGTTCAATGCGGGTACTGGAATAGTATCAACTCAGGTCCTTCAGGAATATGCGGCAACAGCTCTAACGAAACTGGGCCAGAAACCTGATGTTGTGCGGCAGACACCGGGGATGATCTGGAAAGCTGTGGAGCTGAAAACACTCTATTCCATCCAGTTCTGGGATGCCTGTATCATTGCCAATGCTGAGATGGCCGGGTGCTCTGTCATATTGACAGAGCACCTCAATACTACGCATTTCTACTCCGGAATCAGGGAGGTCAACCCGTTTGCCTGGCTGCTGGTGTTGCCTGCGAGGTGCGTACCAACCGGCACCGGCCAGCTGACGCGCTGTTGGTCACAGGCAATTACCAGGATGAAGAGCAGATGAGAAGCCCACAGGGTTGAGTTGCAGCTGCCTTTTCCCGTTCCTGTCTCCTGCTGCAGCGCTTCTTCCTGTATGATACTGTTTGCTTCAACCTCCTGTTTCATGGTATAAATAAGTGAGCTTCCTGTAAAAATAGATTGTTTTTTCATGAAGCATGCAGCCGATTGCTGACAATATGCATGCAAGATCAATGTCAGTTTACCTGTTGCAATTGGCTCGGATAGCGGCAAATGGGTTACGTACCAACAATAGTGCAAAAGGGGAGGATGCAATGGCTCGCAAGCTCAACTTCAGTGCCAGTGACGGTAAATCTATTCACTACTATGCCTGGATTCCCAGGGCTGAGACGGATGCCGTGGTGATGATCATCCACGGTATGGCCGAACATGGCGGACGTTACGACAAGTTTGCCAAGTTTCTCAACGGCAGGGGCTTCAGCGTCTATGCCCCCGACCTGCGGGGGCATGGGGAGACGATAGCAGAGCCCTCCGAGCAGGGCTTCTTTGCCGAGGAGAATGGCTGGTTCAGGGTGGTGGCGGATCTCGAGGAGTTCGTTGATGTCATCAGGGAGCGGGAGGGTGATAAGCCGATTGTTGTGCTCGGGCACAGCATGGGTTCGCTGATGGCCCGTTCGCTGCTGATCCTGCACCCAGATCTCTTTCATGCGGCGGTACTGCTTGGTACGGCAGCCAGTCCCGGGCTGCTCGGCAAGGCCGGCCGGGTGCTGGCCAGGATTGCTGTAAGGAAGAACGGCCCGCGGTTTCCCAACAAACGGCTCGACCAGATGTCCTTCGGGGCGTATGCCAAGCCCTTTGAGCCGGCCCGGACGAAGTTCGACTGGATAACCCGTGACCCGGATGAGGTGGATTCCTACATAGATGATCCGCTCTGCGGCTTTGTCATGACCTCCAAGTTCTACATCGACCTGCTTGACGGGCTTGACTTCATTCACAACAGAAGGAAACTGCTCGGGATGAAAATGGATTTACCGGTGCTGATCCTCAGCGGCTCCAGGGACCCGGTAGGGGACATGGGCAAGGGGGTCCGCAAGGTGGCGCAGATGCTGAAGGAGGCCGGTATGAAGCGGCTTGATGTTGAGCTCTACGAGGGTGCTCGCCATAATCTGGTGCATGAGACGAACCACCGGGAGGTGGAGGAGCATATTGAGGCCTGGATTCGGGGTACGCTAGGGTAGGGACAGGATATATGGAAGAGCAAGTGAGAGGAGATGCTTCGGTGAGTCAGCCGGAAACGTTGCTGCGCAGCCGGTTTAAACGGCTGCTGCGTTTCATTGTGCTGACATACAACCACTTCGAAAGTGACCGCTGCTTCATCCTGGCATCGAGCATTGTCTATACCACCCTGATATCATTGGTGCCGTTTCTCACCTTCATCGTCTCGATCCTCACGGCTTTCCAGGCCTTCAATAATGTGCTGTTCAATGTCCAGGAGCTGCTGATCGAGCAGTTCGGCACGGTGGCCGGTACGGAGCTGGCCAATATGCTCAACGGCTTCATCCGCAATGCGGGGGGACTGGGAACGGTGGGGCTGATCTCCTTTCTCGTCACCTCGGTGATCCTGATCAACCGGGTCTGGATCACGATCAACCAGATCTACCGGGTTCCCATGCACCGCAACCGCATCGCCCGCTTCGTACGGTTCGTCACGATCATGATCATCGGTACGCTGCTGCTGGCAGCCTACTTCAGCATAAACTCCTTTCTCAGCCGCTGGTTCATGAATCTGGTGGGGTTCACGATCTTCTCGCAGTGGTTCTACCTGATCATCACGGTCATCGGACCGTGGCTGCTGATCTGGCTGGTGCTCTTCCTGCTGATCTTCTTCGTGCCGAGCACGAGGGTGAAGTTCAGAAGTGCCCTGCTCGGTTCGGTCTGCGGGATGGTGGGCTTCCAGGTGGCCAACCTGCTATTCAGCAAGGTGGTCATAAATTTCATCAACTACTCCTCCATCTATGGCTCTCTGGCCTCCATTCTGGTGATGCTCTTCTGGATTTTCTTCCTCTGGGTCATCATCTTCGCCTCGGTTGAGATTGCCTATGTGCACCAGTATCTCCCTGATATCGAGAAGAAGCGGGGGATCGGTGAGCCTCCGGCATTGAAGACGGCGAACGGGTTGAATGTGCTGCTGCTGATTGCCGGACGCTTTGAGAACGGCAGCGGTCCGGTGAATGCCCGTGACATTGCCAGAATCCTGCGGATTCCCGACCGGACGCTCTTCAGCTTTCTCGAGCTCTTTGTCACTGCCGGCCTTATCCTGCCCATCGATCGTCTCGGACGCAGCTACATAGCGGCCAAGCCGCTTGCACCGGTCCCGGTAGCTGAGGTGCTGGACCTGCTCTTCGACGGGGCTGTCGGGGAGGATTCGGTGAAACGGGAGTCAATCGGGGAGAAGACGGTGCATGATTTGTTCGTTCGCGGGAAGCTGGGTATTGACGGTCTCACTGTCGCTGATCTGCTGGAGCAGAACAAAGGTTAGCCGGCTAGGGCGCGCTCTATCTCTGCCTTGAGGCGTTCATAGGGTAGGGCTCCCTGCAGGCGCATTATCGACTTGCTGTTACGGAAGAGCATGATGGTCGGGATGCTCTGCACCTGGTACTGGCCAGCTATGGCCGGTTTTTTATCAACGTTGATCTTCACGGTGGTGATCTCACCTTTCAGCTCTTTTGCTATCCGCGCTATTGCCGGTGATACCATCCTGCACGGACCGCACCAGTCGGCATAGAAGTCGACAAGCACCGGCTTCTCGGAGCTCTGCAGAAGCGTATTGAATGATTTCGGTACTGTTTCTGACATACTCTACACTATACTCCTTGCATACCGCTTCGGGCAACCGTCATGACACCTCTTCGGCATCATAACCGGCAGTATCAATGGCGGTGATGAGGGTGCCGGTTTCGGCTTCGGCGGTCACCGTCACGAGTTTCTTCGACAGGTCCACTGCCACAGCAGTGACTCCTGCGGTCTGTTCCAGGGCTTCGGTGATGCGCCTGCGGCAGTGCTCGCAGGACATGTCGGGTACTGAGAAGGTTCTTGTCTCACTCATGCTGTTCCTCCAGTCTTGGGGTGAATTTCCGTATCCGCATGGAATTGAGGATGACGTTGATTGAGCTGCCGGTCATTGCTATCTCGGCGATGGCGGGGTGCAGCAGGCCTGCCATGGCAAGGGGAAGGGCCACCATGTTGTAGATGAGGGCCCAGAAGAGATTCTGGCGGATCTTCGCGAAGGTCAGGCGCGAGAGATCCATGGTGTCGGGGAGGCGGGTAAGGCTTCCCGATACGATGACGGCATCGGCGCTCTCGATGGAGAGGTCAGTACCGGTCCCGAGGGCTATGCCGAGGTCGGCGGCCCTGAGCACGGCGGCATCGTTGATGCCGTCGCCCACCATGGCGCAGCGGCGGCCTGCCTTCTGGTAGTCCTGCAGGATGGTGAGTTTATCCTCGGGGTAGAGTCCGGCATGGACATGCTCTGCCGCTATGCCGATCTCCCTGGCCACGGCTTCGGCTGCCTCCTGCCGGTCCCCGGTGACGATCACCGGGGTGATCTGCATCTGCTGCAGGGTCGCTATGACTTCGGCGGCCTCCGGTTTGATGCGGTCGGTCACGGCCACAGCCCCGCGATACTCGTCATCCACCCTGACAGCGATGAGGGTTGCCCCGGCATCGACCGTTTCATGGAAACGGTCGGTCTCACCCTGCCCGGGCCTTCCGATTGAGTAGCGGTGACCGGATACCACCCCGCTTATGCCGCTGCCGGCGGTCTCGGTAACGTTCTCAGCCTCAGGCAAACCCTGCGGCATCTTCTGCTCCGCATACTCGACTACGGCGGCTGCCAGCGGGTGGGTGGAGTAGCGCTCGATTGCGGCGACGGCAAGGAGGATCTCTTCCGGCAGGTCGGTTGCCGCTACGGTAGGCCGGCCTTCGGTGATGGTGCCGGTCTTGTCCAGCAGCATTACGTCTATGCTGCGGGCCCCCTGGATTGCCTCTCCGTCCCGGATGATGATACCCCGTCGGGCGGCGGCTCCGCTGCCGGCAATCAGGGCCATGGGGGTGGCCAGCCCGAGGGCGCAGGGGCAGGCGATGACAAGGACGGCGACAAATACCGATGCGGATGCCGACAGGGCGGTCCCACCGGTGCGTATCCAAGGCAGCAGTTCGGCTGCTGCGCTGCGGTAGCTCTCCAGCTGGGGGTAGGCGAGTCCCCAGACGAGGGCGGCTGCCAGGGCGAGGGCGAGGACCACGGGAATGAAGATGTTGGTAAGTCGGTCAGCAAAGGCCTGGATGGGGACGCTCTGGGCCTGGGCCTCCTCGATGAGCTTGATCATGTTGGCGAGGAAGGTGTCCTCGGCGGTCTTCGTCACTTCGACTGTCAGCATGCCGCCGGTGAGCAGGGTTCCCCCGATCACCTCATCACCCGGCTCCCTGCGCTGCGGGATAGGTTCTCCGGTGATCATGGAGTAGTCCACCAGGGCGCTGCCCTCTGCAACGGTGCCGTCGAGGGGGATGCGCTGACCGCTCTTTACCATGATTACAGCTCCGGGCTTGACGGCCTCGACGGGTACCGGCAGTTCGCGTCCCCTGGGATGCTCCTCATCGGGGGGGAGCAGGAGCAGGGCATCGGTGCTCTTCGTGCCGATGAGCCGGTGGATGTCGGCGGCAGCCCGGTACTTGAGCCGCGACTCGATGTAGCGGCCGGTGAGGTGGAAGGCTATGAGCATGGCGGCTATGGAGCCGAAGCTGAATATGGGCAGTCCGAGGATGGCCGGAAGGACGGTACCCCAGGAGAAGGTGGCCCCGAGGGCCACAAGGGTGTCCATGTTGGTGTGCCGGTGGGAGAGGGCTATCCAGGCCCCGCGAAAGACGGATGCCCCGGGATAGGCGAGGACAAAGGCGGCTGCAGCCAGTTCGATGTAGAGGAATCCCGGCAGGTGGATGCCGCTCATGTGGAGGAGCATCAGCACCATCAGGGGCACGGTGACGGCGAGGGCAATGCTGAACTTCCTTCTCGCCGCCTTGAAGCGGCGTTCAAGCACATCCTCGGCCGGGGCTTGCTCGCGGTAGGTGTAGCCACTTGCCGCGACGCTGTTCTCCAGGGTCTCCCGGTCCAGGGGCCGGTCGGAGAGGAGCATGGCCTTCTCGGTGGCCAGGTTGACCGAGACGTACTCTATGCCCTCAAGCCTCTTCAGGGAACGCTCCACGATGCGTACGCAGGAGGCGCAGGTCATGCCCTCAACGGAAAAGGTGGTGGTGTAGCTGGAGCTGGACTGCTTCTGTTCTGCCATACAACATACTCCCATCTGGGATATGGCTGTAATATACTGATAATCCGTGATAATTTCCAATAAGATTAGTTAAAAAGTAAGGAATATGCATGGATGGCAGCTGAACCGGCTGCTGACTGCTGATGCACCCCAGGCCTGCAGCTGTCAATTATGGGAACGGCTGGACAGAGCGCTTCAGCCCTTTTCCCCGGGTGAGGGTTTCGGTTCCGGGATGGTGCGGTTCCGTGCTAGAATGGGGAATGGGGGATGCCGTGGCAGGGAAAGGTTGCAAGGTGAGAACGGTTCTGGTGGTCTGCTGTCTTCTCTTTCTGCTCGGCTCCTGTGCCACCAGGCCGCCGGAGGAGCGCTTCATCGAGAAGCGGGTGGAGCCTGCGGCCCCCCTGACGGATGAGGAGCGGGTCTGTCTTGAAGCAGTTGCTGCCTACAGTCCGGAGATCATTGCCCTTGCCCGTGAGCTGGTGCTGACGGATTCCGAGAACTTCGGTCCCGGGACCTTTCCTGACGTCACTGAAATCTTTGCTGTCGTTTCACGCCTCCTGGCCGGATATGGCATTGTAAGCGAAGTGCTCTACGCGCTCCCTGATGCGGCTGCCGGCATTGCTGCAGTCTCGGTCCCGGTGGGACTGGTTGCCGAGATTGCGGGCAGTAAGCCGGGGAGGGTGCTGCAGTTTGCCGCCCATCTCGATACGGTGCCGATCGACCCGGATGGAGGTATCCCCCAGGGGAGCATTATCGGGGAACGGCTCTACGGGCGCGGCTCCCTCGATATGAAGGGTGGTGCGGCGGCGGCAATCGCCGCTTTCCTCATCCTCGGTAGCGGGGAGGTGCCCTTCGACGGCACGGTACGGCTGCTGCTCACCCCGGATGAGGAGTCCCACGGGCAGTACGGGGCGCGCTACCTGGCTGAGCACTACCGTGATGCGGTCTCTGCCGATATGACGCTGATTCCCGAGCCGACACGGATTCCGCCTCTGGCTAGCCCTGTCTGCATTCTGGCGGAGAAGGGGCCCCTCTGGCTGGAACTGACCTTCATGGGCTATTCGGGTCACGGGAGCGATCCGAAACCGCTCAGCAGTGCTGTTGGGAAGGCGGCCCGCTTTATCGCGGGGTTCGATTCCTTCACCTTTCCTGCCGGGACTATCCCCTATTCTGTGCTGGAGATGATCGATCAGATCAACCGGCGGCTGACGATAGGGGATCTGCTGCTGGCAGTGTCTGGGGAAGAGCAGGAGATCCCTCCCGGAACGGAGACTGTCCCGGGGAGCAGGCTCTACGATGAGGATCCGCGCTCCCTCTCCATCGTCACAGATTCGACGGTGAGTTTCACCGGCGTGGTGTCAGAGTTGGTTCCCAACAAGATTCCCGGGGAGGTGACGGTGAGTGCCGACTTCCGGCTGATGCCGGGAATCGCCCCGGAGGAGCTGCTTGAAGCTCTGGTGCGCTACTCGGCCGATCTCGGATACCGTATGGTGCTGCCGGAACCCTATCCAGATCCCCTGGCGGGGAATATCCTCTATGCCAGTATTCCGCAGCGTCTCCCTGATATTACAGTGGGGATTATCACAGCGGCTGAGGGCTCCTGGGAGGATCCCGATGCCCCGGAGGCAGAGCTGCTCTTTGCTGCCTATGAGGCAATATACGGGGTTGCCGCCCTCTATGCCCTCTCCCCGGGCTTCACCGACGCGGGCCACCTGCGTGCTGCCGGAATATCACCGGTGTACGTCATAGGACCGGCCGGGGACCATGCCCACGGCCCTGATGAGTACGTGGAGATCCCCAGCATCCTCAATTCAGCCAGGCTCTACCTGCTCACCGCCCTGCGGTTTCTCCGGTAGAGTCGAATTGGATTTATACCTTTTAGTACTCCATATAGTGCCATATTCTGCCGTATGAGAGATGGCTTACCCCTATGATACCCATATATGGATTCTGGGTTCATAAAAATCGTGTCAATATCGGTATCGATATCAGTGTCAGTTCGTTTAGTGAGTTTGTTTTCAAGCGAAGGTTTAATGGGCTTTTCTGACCCGAGTATCTTTTTAGTCATACTTAGCTTGAGATCGTATCATAAAAACGATATGATATTGTTACATGGAGGTTTTGTATATGCCAACTATTCGACCCAGTGCTGACTTGAGAAATAAATACAACGAAATATCAGAATTGTGTCATCAGTATCCTGAACCGGTATTTATCACAAAGAACGGGAAAGGTGATCTTGCTGTGATGAGTATAGAAACGTATGAGATGCTATCCGGAAAGATGGAACTGTATCATCTGCTTGATAAAGGGATGAACTCTTTGGATGCAGGTGAAGTTCAATCTGCAGCGGAAGTGTTTGCCAATACCCGAACGCATAAGAATTTGTGATGCGCAAAAAGAAAAAATACACAGCCTACTGGACTACTACAGCTCAAGAAGACTTGGTTTCAGCTATGCATTACACTTCAAAAATTCTCAAAACACCTATTGCTGCAGAAAACCTGCTGGGTACTATTGAAAAAAAGTTTGAAGTTTTGGAAGAGAATCCCTATCTGATTCCTCTTTCTCAAGATGAATACTTTGCGGAGCGCGGAATAAGGCATCTATGGATCAAAAACTATTTTCTGTTTTATACAATCAATGAGGATGCGAAGGCATTCACAATAATCAGGATGCTGCATGCAAGACGGGATTGGATGAAGTTATTTGAGGAATCTTCACAATAACGTATGATATTGATATCTGATTCAAATTTCTTCAACCTCGTGTTTTTGCTGAATGGTCAGAAGTTTTTTTGCCATCGCTTGGGAACTAAACCAATGATAAAGGAAAAACTCCTCAAATAGAGGAGTTTTATTGGGCCTACTAGGACTTGAAGGAAGTGGGTGTCTTTACCAGACTGTCCCAGAAAATATTAATTCCATACATAGAAGTGAGTTAGGAGATTCGGCATTCCCGTATTGTCCCACAGAATCCCGCTTGCGGAGAAGGTTTTGCTGTAAATTAATTGAGTCAAATCTGTAACCTCGGGGGGATTAAGTTCTCATATTTCATCTATATATGCAAAAGAACGCAGTTTAGTGATCATATCTTTTTGCATACTCTAACTATGCAATAGCATTGAATCATAAACTTGACAATGGTTTATATAAAAGGTATTATGCATAATATAAGTATGCTAATTTAATATATGATAAACTGTTTAGGTGAATTATGTCATTGGATACAATAATGCAAGAAGGCGTTCTCGTAAATCGAAAATGGCTCAAAGCTAAAGGGGTCGAACGTCCGGCAATAGATTATTATCTCAGATCAGGAAAGCTTGAAGCTGTAGTCCGTGGAGTATATAGAAAGCCCGGGCCGCCGCTGAAATGGCAGAATGTTATGTACTCGCTACAGTTGCTTGGCTATCAAGTTCATGTAGGACATTTATCGGCTTTGCAATATCATGGGTTCCAGCATTATCTTTCATTTGGAAGCATAGATCAAATATCTTTATATTGTGATAGCAGCTTACCCTCCTGGATAAAAGAGTTTGATCAATTTTCATTTACGCAAATGGACCAATCCCCGTTTGCTTATCGATCTTCTCAGGGGATAGAAGAAATCCCTTTTGGAACCTGGGATTGGCCTATATCATACTCGATTCCTGAACGGGCGTTTATAGAATTAATGAGCACCATAAAGACAGCTGAGGATATATCACAGGCACAAATGATGTTGGAAGGTGCTGCAAACTTGCGACCAAGGGTACTGCAGGATTTGCTTGAGCAATGTCGGCAGATAAAAGCAAAACGATTGTTCTTATGGATGGCCAGAACCTCAGGCCATGCCTGGTATGCACAGATTGATAAGAAACGAATTAATCTTGGATCCGGCAAGCGGCAGATAGTTGCTGAAGGTGTGCTTGACAAGGAGTTTTTGATTACAGTTCCAAAGGAGGCGTCTGGTGGACAAACAGAATCCATATTTTAAACAGGTGAAACTTTTAGTTCGGGTACTGCCTGTTGTAAGTAAGTCTTCATGTTTTGCTTTGAAAGGTGGGACTGCTATTAATATGTTTTACAGGGATATGCCCCGGCTGTCAGTTGATATTGACCTTGTCTATGTTCCCATTAAGGATAGAAAGATTTCTTTGAAAGAGATGACAACGGAACTCCAGAAGATTGGCAGCAGCATAGGCAAGTTACTACCTCAAGCAAGAATACAGTATTCAAGGCTGCATCAAACTGATTTGATTACCAGGATTCTCATCGAAGCAGATAGAGTCGTTATCAAGATAGAGGTATCTCCAGTGTTACGAGGGACTGTGTATAAACCAGAGGTCAAACGGATTGGCCGGGTAGTAGAAGATACATTCGGTTTTGCGGAGATTTCAGTTGTTTCATTTGAAGATCTTTATGCCGGGAAGATCCTCGCGGCATTGGATCGACAGCATCCACGGGATCTTTTTGATATTAAGGGACTACTTGATAATGAAGGGATTTCGGCAAAGCTGAAGGAAGCGTTTATAGTGTATATGATATCTCATAACCGGAGGTTCCTTGAGATATTGAATCCTTCAATTCTTGATGTAGAACAGACCTATAAAACTGACTTTGAAGGGATGACTACGACGCCAGTGAAGATTGGTGATTTGATCAGGGCAAGATTTGATTTAGTCAAGATGATCAATAGAGCATTAGATGACAGTGATAAAGAGTTCCTTCTGGGATTCAAGAAGGGAACGCCTGACTGGTCCTATTTTACTATGTCCCATATAAAAGATCTTCCTGCTGTTAAATGGAAACTCCATAATTTGAATCAGATGTCGGGGAATGAAAGACAGCATATGATCGATGCATTAACGCGCTATTTTGGAATGTAGATGATCAGATATTACACCCGTTATTGGTCCTTGAGATATACAGGTGATAAATGAGCAGCGAGACAGACAAATTCAAAACATACTTATCACCCTGCCTCAAAGGCTTTAAGCAGAAGAAGGGAACCTGGTTTTTTTACCAGCATGGAGAGCTTTCTGATAAGAATATTCAAGCTACCATTGATGGGAAGGTTACAATAGGATTCAGGTTTCAGGAGCAGACGTCAGCCTTCGGGCTGGATCTTGATGATCGGTAAAGGGTGCCTGGCAGTGCGGCCGAGCCTAGGTCGCTTAACATATAGCGGGTGGGAATC
>CAZSBC010000005.1:0-323 GCA_964605195.1 uncultured Spirochaetales bacterium
CTTCTTTTCCAACCCTAACACCTCTAAAGAACACACCACCCGGAGAGGTAATAACTATAATTATCGAAATAATTAACAGAAGAGGAGATAAAACAATTAACCCTAATGCGCTACAAATAACATCAAACAATCTTTTCACATCTTCTCCTTCGATGTTACATATTTGCGCCATCTACGGGAACAATTGCTCCTGGCATAAATGAGGATAGATTAGATGCTAGAAATAGAACAACATCAGCAATTTCCTTGCATGAACCGAATCGACCAATTGATTGGTGATGACGCAAAAAATCTTCACATTTTTTAAAGTCATTTGTTTGGGC
>CAZSBC010000005.1:333-2447 GCA_964605195.1 uncultured Spirochaetales bacterium
CTCGCCAGACTCTATAGCAGACATAACAACACCTGTTGTGGCTATTGCTCTACCCGTAGATATTACATAACTGTTCAAGAAGGCCTTTGAACTAGCATACAAAGGATTACCCCTCAGCATTTTTGCAGAGATGGATGATGTATGAATCACTCTTCCCCATCCACCTTTAATCATCGGAGGGATAAGAATATTATTCATATCTATTGCAATTCCAGCGTTTAATTTCAATGCGTAATCCCAATCAAAAAATTTTGCAAGAGGATCTCTTGGTGTAAGCGATGTCCCAATGTTTTGGATTACAATATCAAAGTTTCCATATGATTCAAGCAAAGAGGCCGCAACTATATTCGTATCTTCATTCATCAGATCATGAGATCTTGATTCAACTAAGTCTGCATTACCAATAAGCTTACACTCATCGACCAATTCTAAGAGTAATTTCTCAGAACGAGCTATGAGTATAAGTTTTCTACATCCTTCTCTAGCAAAGGAAAGAGCAATCTCTCTACCAATTCCTTTGCTTGCACCTACAATAAGTACACTTTTGTCTTTAATCCCAAGATCCATAAAATCCTCTTGATTACCAATTACTCAGATTGAACAAACAGCATAAATAAATAAAACACACATCACTCCCACCTATGTTCATAAGTTCCCCACCACTCAAATCAGCTCGGCACCTAAATCACGGTGTGGCTAACACCTTCCAACCTACTTCACAATCACTTCTACCTAAATCAACCAAATATCCCAACACTCCTCGATTCCTGCATCTTTATGCAGCTTTCGGGGCGTTTTCGCCTATTCCTGTATATCCATTACTCGTACTATTCTTCAAAACGACTAAAGAGAACACTCCCAACTTCCCAAACGTACCGGTATGCTGTTCTTTGTAGTAACTCCCCAATGATTCTGCTGCATCTTCAATTACAGGTACATTATACTTATTACAAATATCCATGATACGATCCAAATCCGCAGCTAACCCGTACAAATGAACCACTATGACTGCCTTGACCTCTGGATATTTATTAAAAGCCTTTTCTAGAGCATCTGGATCAATATTCCATGTTTCAAAATTACTATCAATAAAAACTGGAGTAGCATGCTGATAGATTATTGGGTTAGCAGTAGCAGAAAATGTTAATGATGGGCAAAAGACAAAATCTCCTTCACCAACCCCTACAGCTTTAAGAGCTAAATGAATTGCAGCTGTACCTGAACTTAAAGCTGCAGCATGTCTAGCCCCAACTTTTTTAGCAAACTCTTTCTCAAATTCATCTACATTTGGTCCTAATGGAGCTATCCAATTGGACTCAAAAGCTTCTTTTACATATTCCAATTCATACCCCTCATCACTCATGTGAGGAGAAGCTAACCATATTTTTTTATTTTCTGTTTTGTCCGCCATTTATCAGACTTCCTTACACCCTATCACTTTACCGAAGATTACAGATTGACACTCACACCACCACCATTTCCATAATATTCACAGTCCGAACCCCCCTCTCCTTCAACACCACCTCAGCCTCACCACTCCACACAACAACAGCATACGACTCTTGCACAGCAATACTATCAACCAGCTTATCAACCTCATCAAATAACTCAACATGCACATGAAAACTGTTGGAATGCTTTAGCTCTTCAATCATATCATACAATTCATCTCTCTTCCCGAAGAAGAGAATCGCTTCAACTTCATTGTTACTGTGAATTGCCTCCGTGACTTCAAGAATCCGTCTCTTCAGCCTGTTTATCTCATTATAAGTTCGTACTACATACCCGTACGTCCGCTCTATCTTGTTCGCGATCCCCCTAGGGGTAAGAAAATACTTGATCGAGTTTGGCTGCAACCGCTCCATCTTAACCAGCCCTTTCTTAACCATCCGTTTGAGGAGCAGATTGACCGTACCTAACGATACACCGGAATGCTCAGAAAGCTCTCTCTGCGTGGCATCGGCATTCTGCTCTATATAGCTGAGAATGGTTAACTCTGTAGACTGTTTATCGATCTGCATAAGAATCTTTGCGTTCAATGATTGAACACAGGCAATTCAACCGCCCATTTCAAAGTGAATACAGCTTTGAATTCCATGTACTAATGCATTGAT
>CAZSBC010000005.1:2457-52579 GCA_964605195.1 uncultured Spirochaetales bacterium
TAATTGGAAATTGGACATAGCTATCGCAGGATTGTCTCAAGCAGTTCTCATACAAACTGGATGACAATCCAAATCTTGCTATATGTAATCTAATACACCGGCAGCCTGAACATACTCAGCGTATTTTTCCATGAAAGTGTACTTTTTATCTGACTTGTGCAAAAAGGTTGATTTTTGCAAGAAGTCATAAAGCCAATTGCCTTATATGCTTTCAAGACATATGCTTGACGACATACTGCAATTGGCTAATCTATTTAGCAACAACCTCAAAATCAGTATCAGCCCCAAACCTCGGCACATACTCAAAGAGCGTTCTCAGCAGATCATCTTTGTCACTGATACCAATCTCATCAATATATCTCTCAATGAACTTAATCTCATGCCCATTCTCAACTCTGGCCTTGAAGATCTTCTTGTAATCAGTGGGAATAACTTTATCTTCATCGGTAAGAAGCTCCTCATAGAGCTTCTCGCCTTCCCTGAGACCGGTTATCTTGATGGTTGACCGGCCATCGCCATAGCGCTTGATCAGCTTCTGGGCAAAGTCATAGATCTTGACCGGCTCGCCCATATCAAGGACCATCACTTCCCCGCCCTTGCCGACTGCACCGGCAAGGAAGACAAGAGATACCGCTTCAGGGATTGTCATAAAGTACCGGATGATATCCTTATGGGTAACGGTAACAGGAAGGCCGTTGTTGATCTGCTCCATGAAGAGGGGAAGCATCGAACCGCGACTGTTTAGCACATTCCCGAACCGTACCGAGACAATCTCCGTCTTCTCATTCGATAACGCAGAACCAATCAACTCAGCCATACGCTTGGTCGCCCCCATGACATTGGTCGGGTTCACAGCCTTATCGGTTGATATTATGATGCACTTATCAACCTCAACTGCAATGGCAGCATTCAGGACATTGTATGTTCCCGCAATATTTGTTCTTAAAGCCTCTTCTGGATAATGCTCCATCAGGGGCACATGCTTGTAGGCAGCCGCGTGATAAACAATATCAGGGTGGTAGGCATTGAAGATATCTTCAATCTTCTTCCTGTCACGAACATCAGACACAACAGGAACAATAGATTCAGAGAAAGCCCGCTGGTAGTTATTCAGTTTCAGGGAAAGGTTGTGGATTTCGGTCTCATCGATATCAAGGATAATCAGTTTCCTGGGACTGAAGGATTGAATCTGGGCCGCAATCTCACTGCCGATTGACCCACCAGCACCGGTAACCAGGACCGTCTTGTTTCGCACCATCTCGAGGATCGGCTCACGCTCAATCTCAACCGGGTCCCTGCCAAGCAGGTCTTCCACCTGGATATCACGCACATCGGTAATTGAACGGTGATAGGAATCGACCTCAAAGAGACTCGGAATGATCTTGATATTGAGCTCCAGCCTGTTGGCAACTTCAAGCACAACATCCATATTCTTCTGGGTGATCTTCGTCGTAGCAATAATAATAGTATTTATATTATCAGCAGTTACAATCGCTTCAAGCTGCTGCACATTACCGAGAACAGGTAGGCCGTGAACCAGCGTGCTCTCCTTATAACGGTCGTCATCGATAAGACCTATTACCTTGTACTCAAGCTTATCTTTCCTGTACTGACGCAGCAACTGCTCCCCAACTTCCCCTGCCCCATAGATCAGAGTCCTGGACAGGGTGATATGATTTGTCAGGGTCACATTATAGCCATGGGTCATTCTCCAGATAATCCGATAGGAGAAGATAAAGAGTGCACTCAACGCCCAGAACGGAATCAACAGTCTCAGGGCATTGAACCGTTCAAGCTGCGTGAACACAACCAGCAGGGTAAACAGATTCCCGATTATCAGCGCCAGGCCGCCCTTATAGACAAGCTCAAGCGATACTGAACGCAGGGAAATCCGGTACAGCTTCACAGCGGCAAACATGAACAGCTGGAACACAACAGTCAGAAGAATCAGTAATGATGAAATTGCATTCCCATATACATAGAGATGTGAATTATTTACATAGAAAGCCAGTTCCCAGGAGCCAAGAAGTATTACTGCATCGATAAAAATGAGCAGCGCCTGGCGTGAGAGCCGCTTGATTTTATATTTCATCAGACAACCCTTTCTCACGATTATACCAGACATTCAGGAAATTACTATTGTTGACAGGACAAAAAAATACTTCACCATGCACTCGAAGAAACTTCGTACATGCTGAAGCACATTTCCTATACATATATTGATTATGTGTAATTTTTTTTCTACTTTCTATAACCATACTGCAGCCTATACTTTTCTTGTTTCTCTCAGTACACAGTGAAAATGACAATACCAATTACCATCACCTATTTCCACAATTCAGACACAACCCTTCCACTTCCCGATCACCTTCCTCAAAAAAGAAAAGAACATCAAGCCGCAAGTAGAGGACACGTGACCACCTGCATGCCGCCTAAGCTGGCTCTGCAGGCTTACCTTAAAAAAGCTGAAGCTTTTTTAAGCTTTGGGAGTTTTTACACTTATCAGTGTAAAAACGTCCAAACCAAGGGGCATGTAATATCCCCTCAGCTTCACCTATTGAATCGTTACTGCACTACCCGTCTTTACTTTTTTTACTATACTTCTCCAGGTAAAAAAAAACACAAAAGTCATTATCAGTATGTAGCATACAAATAACACCTCTTGTGCCTTCATTCCAGTGAGACACTGGAATACAATTCCCCCTTATGGAACATCAGAACATACCTGATGCGTCCGAGGACCATCACAAACCTCGAAACTATTCATACTATATACAGAAACAGTGATCATTGCAACCGCTTTGAATTCTGTACCCTGAACATGCAAAAAACAACAACAGCCTCCCATCTGCTGATACTTGATGACACTCAATAAAGGTAAACAAGGCAATAATGAAATGGTTACGTGCCTTAAAAAATTCAATTATCAATTGAATTTTTTAAGCCTTTGGAGTTTCGATATTTTTCAATTATAAAAGGTCTTGTTAGAATGTATGATTTCGAAACTCCCAACCAAACCGTGGTTGTAGTGTTGCAATACCTAAACAAATTGATGATACAGGTTTGGCGTTTTCTATGTGGAAAGCTATAAAAATATTGGATCCCATGATAAACCACGAAAACTTCTTGCCTTAAAGCATCAATCTTTGATTGATGATTTAATCCTTTGAAGTTTCCCAAGAGATCATCAAAAATAATTGCTACCACTCCTGAAGAGGGAAACTTCTGCCTTTCTCACAGTATAACAGCAACAGATCCCACAATGATATCTCTGGGATCGGGTGGTGTTACGCCACTGTCATTCGCTACCCACCAGGTCCTGCCGTATCCTATTCCTGCTTTCAGTGTAACCGGGAGCTGTACCGGGGAGTACTCTAATTCTCCCTGAATTATCACTGACCAGTCATAGATGCCGTCATTGGTAAAGTTCATCAGGGGGTAGTCATAGACAGTGTAACCATCTATGGCACCCTGGTGCTGGTAGATATCACCAAAGATCTGAGGTGTGACAGAGTTCAGGTCATTTGTGCCATGCCTGATGAGTTTGCCATTGAGGGTTATATTCAGGCTGCTTGATGCAATAGTTTCTATACTTACAGCAAGCTCATCTGAGTTTGGCGGCAGATAGAATCCCAGATTGAACCCGTCATGGGTGAATGTCTGATCTACCGGCCTTACTGTTCCATCTGCATAGGTTGTTACGGCAAAATCATCCTCGGGATAATGCGTGTAGACAAAGGGCGTGACTTTCGTGTACTGCAGGGACAGCTTTGTCATCGGCAGAAGATTATCTGGGATGGGAAACTCTATCCCCGTCTGGATCGCATACCGGTTTCTCGGCATATCAAGGAAGTTCTCATCCAGAACATTGAAACTGATCTCATCCATGAAGAGAGAGAACCATAACTTACCAGCATACGGTAACCTGACTGCCGCATTCACAGCCATTGCCAGGTTGTCACTATCAGACTGGTCAATCTGGTTGAAAAAGGGCAACAGGAACGGCACCATATAGGCCAGCTCAAAGCGCTTAGGCCATATATTCATCGAACTCAAACCCACCGACAACCAGTCAGTTGGTGTCAGCTCAACGGCATTTAACGTATAGTTCTTCTGCATGCTCCCCAGGTCATACCCATAAATATCTTTCTTGTAGTTATCACGCTGCTGGGGATAGTAATAGAGAGAACCGGTAAGGTAGGAATAGGATATCCACTCAGCCGGCTGCAGACGTAGCTCTATACCCGGGAAACGCCTGGCCGTGGAAGAAAGAATTAGGTTACTCTCACTCTCACCCCAGTACCTTCTCTGGTTATTCACGCTGATAATAAGCTTATCATCAAAAAGCTGCAGCGTTGACTCTAACGCATAAGTAAAGCCCCAGTGCAGTGTATCAGAAATTGCCGACTGATCGGAACCCAGCGTATCCGCACTCGCATGCCACCACACCGTATCGTAGTTAAACTGGTAGGGAAGCGCAGAGAAGCCTATGTCCGCATAGGGGAAGTGTACTGCACCGTCTTTGGTATAGGAGGTATAGAAGATATCGGGGGCATACTTCTCCAGGGCAATGCCCAGGGATGCGTTGTAGAATACATTCTCCCCGAGTTCTCCCAGGACACTCGGAATACCCTGGAAGCTCAAGGTGGTCCCCGCGTTGTCAGGGTTTGCATTGATCGGGAAGCCCTGCCGGTAGAGCGTCTTTGCCTGCAGGGTAAGGGCAATAGGGTTGCTCTCACCCCTGTCGGCAAGGATTGGGACACCCTCTGCAAGCAGGTCGTTGATACTCCTGATATACTCAGTCACAATCTCCTGCTCCGCGGCACGCAGCTCAGGGATAGCATCCCTCAGCAGCTTTGTTATCGTCCTGGCCGTATAGGGCTTTGCCATCGGCTGCAGGGGAATCACTCCTCTGGCCTCAAGAATCTCCAGGACAATGTAGACCGGGTTGTCAATAGGAACCATCCTCACAGAGACGCTGTTGGATTCAGCCGGCAGAGAAGGAAGAGAGAGAAGCAGAAAGACTATTACAGTGACAAAGCCCTTTTGCAATGCATTGCCCCGACTTATTCTATACCGCACGCTGTTATCAGCCGCACCGCTCACACACCTACGCCCCATAAGTATATTACCCCGCTTTGCATAAAATCTCTTCACTATAGGAGTATATACCGACAAAGGGAAAAGTTACAGCAGATATCGGGGAGTACCCATGAACGCAGCCGTGAGTAAGACTATAACCCTCCCCGCCCTACCAGCACTGCCTATGGGTATCGCAACTTTGCTGCGCATAACCGGACAACAACCAGCCCGCAGCTCCTCACAACGCATCAATCGTATCAACCACCAGGGAAGCACTCACACATTTTCTGCCTAGCAAACCTTCACTGTATGGATCCGGCTGGCAACCACCGGCAAAGAGCGTGAATACACCCGATTCAATACATCTTCTACCCGCATCATCAACGATCTCCAGGGCCTCAACAGGAATGGAGAAGAATATCCTCTTCTCTTCACCTGCTGTAAGACCTACCCTATGAGTTCCACAAAGTGCATGCCTGGGAACCCGGGTATCAACACTCTCAACACGGATATAGAACTGGATAACCTCCTCGCCATCCCGTTCTCCCGTATTGCGGACAACCACCGACCCATCAATACCCAGCAGATCTCTTCCACCCTCACCGAAAACCGCAGAACCATCAGCGGACAGAGAGAATACCGAATTCTTAACCCGCAGATCGCTATAGGAGAAGGTCGTATAGCTCAACCCGAACCCGAAGGGATAGAGCGGCTGTTCATCGAGGAACCGGTAGGTGCGCCCCTCCATGTTGTAATCCTCAAAATCAGGGAGCGTATTGCTCTCCCGGTAAAACGTTACCGGCAGCCTGCCGGATGGATAACAGCGCCCCAGAATCACATCACAGATCGCCTTTCCCCCCATAGCCCCCGGGTACCAGGCCTGGATAACCGCATTGGCATTATTGCCCGCCAGCAGGTCCACCGCCCCGCCGCTCATATTCACCACCACTACCGGCCTTCCACTGCCCATCACCGTATCCACCAGCTCCCGCTGACTCTCAGGGAGCAGAAGCCCCTCCCGGTCCCCCGCACTCCCCGAGAACCCCGGAATCTCCGTCATCTCCTCACCCTCAATCGAGGCATCAAGCCCGACAACCAGCACCACCAGGTCTGCCAGCCTGCAGTGCGTCCGCACCTCGCTCAGCCGGCTCCCCCCGTAATCGGGATCATTGACATCCCTCCGGTAGAGTTGGCACCCCATGGAGTAGGTAATCCTAGTATCCGGCAGGGTAGCCTGCAGGGCCGATAGTACCGTATGGTACTGACCTGCCGTACCATGGTAATTCCCCTCCAGGGCAGTGACCGAGTCGGCATTCGGACCAATCACCGCAACACTCCTCAGCTCCCCGGGATCAAGGGGAAGCAGCCCATCGTTTCTCAGCAGCACCAGGGACTTGCAGGCAACCGTGAAATTTAACTTCCGGTGCTCTTCGCAGTCAACCACAGCATAGGGAATCAAAGCATAGGGAGAAGGTTCACCAAACATCCCCAGCCGGATACGGGTACTCAGCAGCCTCGCAGCCGCCTCCCTGATCAACTCCTCAGTGACAAGTCCTGCTTCCAGGGCATCAAGCATATGCGCATACATACTCCCGCAGTTGAGATGGCACCCCTGCCTCAGGGCAAGGGCAATCGACTCCAGGGCATTGGCAGTAACCCGATGGTGCAGATGGAAATCAGCAATCGCCCAGCAGTCCGACGTCACATACCCGTCAAAGCCCCATTGATCCACCAGGATATCACGGAGGAGCGACTTGCTCCCGCAGCACGGCTCCCCGTTGACCCGGTTATAGGCCCCCATGACCCCCTCGACCCCCTCGGATACCAGCCTCCTGAAGGCCGGCAGGTAGCTCTCCTCCAGATCCTTCGCTGAGACAACTGCATTGAACTCATGCCGCTTCCCCTCCGGACCGCTGTGCACGGCAAAGTGCTTGGCGCAGGCAGCCGCCTTCAGGTGCTGTGGGTCATCCCCCTGCAGCCCCCGGACAAAGGCCGCCCCAAGCTCAGCCGTCAGGAAGGGGTCCTCCCCATACGTCTCCTGCCCCCTGCCCCAGCGCGGATCCCGGAATATATTGACATTGGGAGACCAGAAGGTAATCCCCTTGTAGATACCGCGATCACCCTCGGAACAGAACGCATGGTACTTCGCCCGCCCCTCGGAGGCAATCGCATCGGCAACCGCCCTGATACCCTCAGGATCGAAGGAGGCCGCAAGCCCGATCGCCTGGGGGAATACAGTGGCCAATCCAGCCCTGGCAACCCCGTGCAGCGCCTCATTCCACCAGTTGTAGGCCGGGATACCCTCTGAGGGAACCGCCCTGCTCTCAAAGAGCAGCTGTGAAGCACACTCCTCCACCGACATCCTTTCGACCATATCCCTTGCCCTGCCAAGAGCACGTTCCCTTGCCCGCTTCAGACCTTCCATACACTCACCCCTCTGTCTTCACCCTACCAGATCCGCTCATCCAGCGCCATCCTGCAGCTTGCCCTGAAATCCTTCCCATACAGAACGGGAAGCTCACGTGCATGCTCTTCGATATACCTCTGCCAACAGCCCCCATCAAGGGGAAACCCCTTCCCTGTCAGCCGCCGCAGCGCATAGCAGGCCGAAAGCCCCACCGACAGGGCCGGGTACCCAATCAGGCGCACCAGCCCCTCATACCCCATGCGGTCACCGTAGCCCGCCAGCGCACGATGCAGCACCAGGGAGAGAATCGCCAGCCGCTCACTGCTCCCCACCCAGCCGGCACCCCCGGCTGCCACCTGAAACTCAGGAAAAGAGACCAACTCCCGCAGCAGCGGCCGCAGCCCGGCAGCCCCTGTGCGCCCGGCCGCATAGGCCACCGACTCGACATAATGGTAAGTTCCCTGCCTGATATCACCATACTCCCTCGGCAGGGCCTCCAGCCTCCGGACAACCTCCCGGAATGGCGGAGTGATATCGATGGCAGTCGTCCAGGCCAGCAGGTTGAGCTTGTAGACAAGCTCCGGCATAACCCCGTGGTCCGGCAGCAGCTGCACACACTGCAGTGAACCCCGGCGCACCGGAAGCCCCTCCCCGGCAGCAGCCAGCTGCTGGTCAATCAGCTGCAGTACGTAGCCGGCCGCATCGTCGCAGCCGTGCCAGAGCAGCAGCTCCGCCAACAGCGTCTTCACCCCTTCATCCGCTTCAGCCGCAAACCGCCGCCTCAGGGCAGGCACTATCGCCTTACTCGGCTGCAGGGCAGCAGCCATGACCGGGGAGTGCTCACAAACCTCCTCCGAGAAGGGCAGGTCCGTCCACTCCCGGCGGGAAGCGGGGAGGATCCGAGCAACAAGCTGCTCCGCAGAGAGCCTCTCATCCTTATCCTTATCCTTCCCTTTATCCTTATCCTTATCCTTCCCTTTATCCTTATCCTTCCCCTTATCCTCCCCTCTCACCATCTCCGGCTTCCCAGCCCCGTCATCCTCACCTGCTGAGGCTCCACAGCCCTCATTGCCCACAACGAGGGGGTCACCGGTCAGCTCCCTGATATCATCCTGGACCGTGGCAATATCGAGCTCATGAAGCGGTGATCCCCGCTTCAGCGCAGCTGAAACAGCCACTCCCGCAGCATAGCCTTGGTGCATGAGGTCCGTCTGCATGCGCAGCCCCGGGAAGGCATCATGGGTAACCGAAAAGGCCTTCCCCACCACCAGCAGGTTGCAGATGGGGCTTCCCTCTCCGTCAACAGGCAGCAGGGCAGAGAACGGAACCGCCGCCGCCATCGGCGGGGGAAGGAGACCGGCATAGATGATGTCGGCCGTCGAACGCCCCTTGGGATCGTAGTTGCTGAAGCAGGTATAGAGCGTATCCTCATAATTCCGGAAGCGAAGAATGTCATAGAGTTTGATCGTCGACAGCCCCCGTACATGCCGGGACTCACGGGGGGCAACCTGCACCCCGTGATCGAACAGCCGATCCCCCTGCCCCTCTATCGCATCCGGCCTCCTGCTCGCCCTGATAAACCGGGTGGTATCGAGGAGATCCCCCATGATGACCGTTGAGGAGAAGTTGTTCCGGTAATCGGCAGGCGAGGTGTAGCGGGCCAGGGAGGCCCAGAAGGTGACCGCCTCACAGTCGCTGCCGTACCAGTGGTCGGCGCCGGCAAACACGGCAACCGTCCCGTCCCCGGTGGCATCAATGACCGCCGAAGCGGAAACAGCCGTCACCCCCCTCCTGCCGGCAGCCAGCACTCCCCGGACACCCTGCTCTGCCTCCTCATCAAGCAGTGCCGCAAAAACTCTTGTTTCCTGCAGTACAGTGACTCCCGCCTCCGCACACATTCGAGCCAGCACATGCGACCTGAGGGCAGGATTCGTGTAGTCATAGCGGCTCCATATATGTTCTTTTCGCTCCAGTCCAAGCTCACCATAGAGGGCATCAATAGCCAGATCCACTTCGGCAACATCGGCAAACCTGCGGCCGTACCAGTAGGTACTCACCCCGCCGGCAGTGGCTGTGCCCCCCGGCACCCGGTTCGCATCCACCACCACAACCCTCAGCCCCCGCCTGGCAGCGGAGAGCGCTGCCATGATCCCAGCAGTTCCGCCCCCCGCAACGACGACATCCGCTGTAATGTGCCTTGCAGCCCTCACCGGCCTACCCCAGTAGACCGGATAGCTGCGCAGCCCCATAACCGGGTTCAGCGCAGAGGGGGACAGCCCCCCAAGCTGCTGCAGCGCAGGCACACAGATCCTGT
Organism: uncultured Spirochaetales bacterium; assembly: GCA_964605195.1. GTDB lineage: Bacteria > Spirochaetota > Spirochaetia > JABMQR01 > JABMQR01 > CAZSBC01. Next base: position 12,261 of record CAZSBC010000005.1, read on the forward strand.
CGTTATGCTCACCGATGAGAGAGGAATCGGCTGTGAGCAGCAGCCCGGCAGCCTCCAGCCCCCGTGCTATCTCATCGGCAACAGAGAACGCAGCAGGGACAGGCAGCTCGGCAAAGCGCCCCAGGGTAACCCCTCCAAACCCGGGAAGGTGCGTTTTCAGCCAGGAGAAGCAGCTGAAAACCAGCCGCTCGCAGACAAGCCGCTCTTCCAGCCCGAACCCAGCGTCTGAAACCCCTGAGGGCACCCGCACATCCAGCAGCAGATGCCCGGGACCGAAAGAGCCCGGATGGAGCAGGATATCACATATGGTATCTCCATCCCCTATGCCATCTATGCCATCTATGCCATCTATGCCATCTCGGCCTTCTATACCCTCTCTACCCCCCCGGCCTTCTATGTCTTCTATGCCCTCTCTACTCCCTCGGTACTCATTGTCTTCTATGCTCTCAATACCATCCCAGCCCGCTAGGCCCTCCCTATTTCCCCGCACCTCTACGCCCTTCTTCAGGGGAACAGAGATGCGCTCCACCCCATCAAGTTCCGGGGCATTCATCAGGTGCACAATGAAACGCACATCCCCGCCGGCAGCAGCCGGTACCGGGGGCATCAGCCATACCCGCGACCCCTTCAGCGCACACAACCCGAAAGAGCCGCCAACCCGCAGGATCATCGAATCCCGGGCAGGGACCGTGTCTACCGGGTACGCCGTGTAGAGCAGGCGGATCCCATACAGCTCGCAGAGCCGTTCCCCGTGCAGCTTCAGCTCACCGGGGTGCAGGGACAGCTCACTCCTGCCGGCAGCGCGACCGCGCAGCCGCAGGAAGAGCTTCTCAAGCATCCCCCGCTCCGCGGCAGAACGCCCCCTGCCTGCCCGCTCCTCCCCCGTTATCCAGAGCCGGTTCGTGCAGGTTATATCGGTGAACAGATGTGTTTCGGGGACGATTAGCGTAACCTCATGTCCCGCAGAAGAGAACTCGAGGGCCGCTGCAAGAGCAGCAACACCTCCCCCGCTGATGATATAGTCGGTTTCGGACAGCACCGGAGTTTGTCTGATAGTATCCACGTTTTCCCATCCTGTAGGGTTTATACTGTCTTGAATTGAAGAAGAAACCGGATGACTGCCATGAATTATTGATACGATCAATATATTGATTCAGTCAATAGGTGTATTCCCGGTAGAAATCCTTGAACCAGGGAATATAGTAGTTGGCGAAACTCTTGATGGCACTATTGATCCTGGAACCGACATCGGCCAGGAGCACCGGAGAACTGTGCCCGAAACTCATCAAGTCATACTCCCGGGAAGCAATATAGTGCAGACTCTTCCGCCAGGCATCCTCATCAGAACCAATCCTGGTACTGAACCCCCCGTAGAGGGCATCCCCGGCAATGAGGACCTTCAGACCCGAGGTGTGGATAATGACCGAGACACTTCCCGGTGAATGCCCGGGAGTGTGGAGGAACTCAAGCCGCATATTCCCCAGCTCCATCTGCTCCCCGTCCCCCAGCTCCCGCTCCACCGTAATCGGGGAGAATTCGGTGCCGTACAACAGCCCGGCAGTTGTCCTGACCGGATCTCCCGATTCAACCTGTTCCCGGTCAAGCCGGTGCAGGTAGAGAGGAGTACCATACGCCTCCCTGAACAGCGCGGCAGCCCCGAGATGGTCATAGTGCCCGTGGGTACCGATAATTGCGGTAATCGACTCCGGCCTGAATCCGAGACTGCCAATATTTTCCAGACACGCCTGATAACCCTCAGGCGTCCCGCAGTCAATAAGATAGAGCCCCGCATCGGTATCAAGCAGATAAGCCGAAGCATCATAACGATGCGTCAGAGTGGCCGCCGACACCTGATAGAATCGATTCAGTAATTTCATAACATCCCTTGTGCATATCCCGGAACATACATAAACAGCTGTTTTGCAGTATATTGCCACGCTGTTGCCGCTGTCAAGGACATTCCCCTGCAGAGGCGTTTGCCTACGGCCTCACACCCGTACACGGGAGGAGTACTCCTCCCGCAACGTACAGGTGTACCCTGGGGTTCAACGCAACTGACTCCTAGGAAACATCTGCATGAAAATTCATTTCTGCAGCAGTTGCCTGAAAAATTATTTCAGCCTGCCGCAGCGTACTACAGCCCCTTTATCTCAGGATACTCATCCTTGAGAGCCCTCTTGAAGTTCTCAATGATCTGGGCATCCGAAAGACCATTCTTGATCCCCTCACGGGCATGCTTGGAGAAGAGATTCTGAGCCCTTCTGGTATACATATCCGGAATAATATCGGGGATATTGGCACTGATGCTGTCATACGTCCTCAGGATATTCTGCCCGCCGAAACGGTCAGAGGAGTACCCTTCACCGATCTGCGCAATAACCTCGCGGTTAGCAGGCATCTGGTTGTTGGTGTTGAGGTTGGCAATCTGGAAATCAGGTGAAGCCATGAACTTCAGGAACTCCATTGCCAGGTGCTTCTTGTCGGATTCGGCATAGATAGCCCGGTAGTTTCCACCCTCATACGAATTCTTCGGTGGCTTGGCAACCCCTACATTCCCAGAATTCTCGCCCCAGTTGGTAAAGAAGTCCCAGGAGGGCATAACCCGGATCAGCAGCTCGCCGGCATTCCATGCCGTGGCCCACTCACCGCTCCAGGAACCGAGATAGGGAACCAGCTCCTCCTCATGCATCGTCCTCATCAGGTCAATCAGGTCATACCAGCCATCCTCAATGGCAAACTTGCCATTACGGACAAACGGAGTGAGCGAATAGCCCTCGACCTTCACCACCTCTCCGAGGTTGGGGAAGAGCCATACCGTACCGTTGGATTGCTCCTTGACATCCCTGGCAACCTCAATGATCTTGTCCCAGCTGGAGAGCTTCTGCGAAATCTCGACATCGTCGCTCGTTCCCAGCCACTCTTCCATCGCATCCCTGATGTACCAGAAGGCTACCGGGGAGACATTGTCACAGATCCCCTTCAGCTCGCCCTTCGAGTTGCGCCCCATGGCAGCAGCCCACGGATAGTAGTCCGTTACCAGCTCCTCGCCTCCGAGCTCCGAAAGATTCGCAATCAGGCTGCTCTCGATGAACTTGTAGACATACCCCTCCTCGAGATCCATCACATCAGGCACACCCTGCGCCGACATGATCGTAGTCATCAGCTTCGTCTGATACTCACCACCGCCGAACGTCTCAAGCGTAATGTCGATATCAGGATAGGCCTCCTCGAACATCTCCTCGAGAAACGGAGTCTGGTCAAAGAATGACCACCAGAGAAACTCACCGGCGAGCTCCTGCGTCCCAGCCTGCACAGCCTCTTTCTGCCCCTCTGCAAAAACTGCACCGGAGAGAAACAGACCAACCAATACCAGCAGTAACAATTTCTTCATACTTACCTCCCATGAAAATTGTGTATTGCATACTACATTGCCGTATTCCCACAGCAACATATGTAATCCATATATACGCAGATACCCTGCCCTAACCCTTCAGGGCATCACCTGCGGTAATCTTGTCCATAAGCATCCGTGATGCCATGGAGAAGAGAATCAGCAGCGGAATGACAGATATGAGAATCCCCACATACTGCGCCCCGAAATCGGCCACATTCGCACTCTTCACCGTAGCTATCATCACCGGCAGCGTCATCTTCCTGCTCTCCCGCAGAATGATCAGCGGCATCAGATAGCTGTTCCATGACCCGATGAACGCCAGCACCCCCTGGGTCACCAGCGCCGGCACCATCATGGGAATGACAATCCGGTGATAAATCGTCAACTCCCTGCACCCGTCCATCAGGGAAGCCTCTATCAGCTCATCAGGCAGCGTGGCATTGAGATACTGCCGGAAGAAGAATACCCCGAAACAGTTGGCCATAGAGGGAAGAATCAGCGGGTAGTAGGTATTCAGCAGATGCATATCGCTCATCTGCTTGAAAAACCCGATCGTACCCACCTGCCCGGGAATCATGATCGAGAAGATGATCACCCCGAAGAGAACGTTCTTGCCCTTGAACCTGAACTTGGAGAAGGCATAGGCCGTCAGGGCCGTCACATAGAGGTTGAGAATCATCGCCGAGGATGCGACGATGAGACTGTTGAGGAACCCCCGCCAGATACTGAGATTCTGGATAAGACGCTGGTAGTTGCGGACAAACGAATCACCCGGCAGCACCGTGATCTCATTCATGATACTGTAGTTGTCATGACTCGATGAGATCAGCATCGTATAGAAGGGAAAGAAGGCCGAAGCCGCCACAATCAGCAGGAACAGCATCCCGATACTTCTCGCCAGGTACTTGCGGAAGAGAATCTGGGCAACAGAAAGCTCCTTTGATCTCACTCTGGCTCTGTCAGTCAGTTCTGCCATCTCATACCCCCTTTCCCGCAGCGACCTTCGGGGTCCGTTTCCTGAACAGCGCGTTACCGGTAATCACCTGGTAGGAGAGCAGCGAAATCACGGCAATAATGAGAAAGATCCCGTAGGAGACCGAAGCCCCGAACCCTATCTGCCAGCGCTCGAAGGCCGACTCATACATGTACTGCACCATCGTCGTAGTCCGGTCCCCGGGAACATCGTTGAAGACCATCTTCGAGATATCGAACATCTGCAGCCCGCCGATCACCGAAGTGATCATGACATAGATGAGAATGGGACGGATAAGCGGCAGGGTGATCCTCGTCGCCTTCTGGAAGGCCGTCGCGCCGTCGATATCGGCAGCATCGTAGATCGTCGAGGAGATCGAGTTCAGCCCCGCCGTGAAGAAGAGGATATTGTAGCCGAAATTCTGCCAGCAGATGGCAATCCCGATGACCATGCGGGAGAGCATCGGGGAGTTCTGGAAATTGATCGCCTCCCTGGTCAGGTTGAACAGCGCAAGCACATTGTTGATCGCCCCGCCCGGATGGCTGAAGAGCATCCCGAAGAGCACCCCGATGGTGACCGGCGTCACCAGGTTGGGAAAGTAGAAGATGCTCCTGAACATGTGCCGCCCGCGCACCCACTTTGCCTGCAGCAGCAGGGAGAGCGTCAGGGCAATGATCAGCTGCGGGACAATGGAGATGATCCAGATGATGAAGGTATTGATGAAGCTCTGCAGGAAGAACCCGGAAGAAAAGAGACGCCGGTAGTTCTCCAGCTTCACAAACGTGACCGTACCGCTCAGCGGCTCAAGCGAAGCGAAACTGAGATAGAGCGAGTAGAATATCGGGTAGACGGTAAACATGATAAAAGTGAGGAAGAACGGGGTAATAAACAGGTATGCATAGTGACCTCTATCCTTGAACAGCATCTACAACCACTCTCCTCATGTTCTATTCCTCCATATCGATCTTTCCGGTGAAACTCCTGCAGGAGGGGATAGAGCCGATACCCCGTATCAATCCAGGAGCGAAGCCCCTCACATCCTGCAAGCGGCTCAATAACCCTACCTGGGCCCTGCCGGGGCCGCACCGCTTGATGAGCGGATAACCAGGTGGGACTGCAGCAGGATCCTCGTCTTGGCCTGGCTGCCCGATTTCATCAGGTTCACCAGGTGGTTGGCAGCCGTCTCCCCCACACTCTTGAACGGCTGCTTGACAGTCGTAATAGAGGGCACTGAGTATCTGGCAAGCGTCCCGTCATCAAAGGCAACGATCGAGATATCATCGGGAACGGTACGTCCCGACTCCTGGCAGGCACTGATGGCCCCGTAGGCACAGTACTCATTGGAGCAGATGATGGCCGTAACATCCTGATGGCGCAGCACCTGCATTGCAGCCGCATACCCGCCCTCAACGGTCCATTCGGTATCGACAATGATGTCAGCCTTAAGACCATGCCGGTGCATCCCCTCAATGAACCCCTGGGCCCGTGTCCTCGCGCCGCTGATCATCTCCGGCCCCCGGAGATAGGCTATCCTCCGGTGCCCCATCGAGTGGAGATACTCCACCTCCTCGAGGGTACCGTCTTCATTGTCCACATCAACACAGTCGATCTTCTTGTTGCCGCAGTTATCCCCGATCAGGACAATCGGGTAATCCATCTTGGCAAGCTTGGCCACCTCCTGCTCTGTCCTTTTTTGGAACGTTCCTAATATTAGCCCGTCAATATGGCCCCCATTGAACAGCGAAAGGTAGTCACTCTCCTTGCTGCTGTTGGAGGCACGGCTGTAGAAGGTACAGACATAGCCGCTGTTGGTCACCACAGACTGGATCCCCGCCAGGACCTCGGAGAAGTAGGTATTGGAGATATCCTCGAGAACCACCCCTATTGCATGTGATTTGCTGGTAACTAGCCGTCTGGCATTGACATTCGGATGGTAGTTCAGCTTCTTCACCGAAGCCTCGATCGCCTGGGCCGTGGCAGGCTTCACGCTGCCCCCGTTGAGATAGCGGGAAACGGTGCTCTTCGAAGTGTTCGAGTCACGGGCTATGTCGATGATAGTTACAGCCAATTTTTCACTCTCTTGGAAATTATTTGGTTTGTTTATTGGGAACGTTCCCAATTACAATCTCTATTCTATCCCCGCTTTTTTCTCCCGTCAACCTTTTTTATGCAGAATTTCCTGAAAAGGACACTGCTGCCCCCGCACTGCCCAGGGCATGCCGGATCTTCCAGACCACCAGGGCAGAGACAGCTGCCCTGGCCTGCCTGAGCTCCTGCGGAGAGACGGCCAGCAGCTCCTGCTCCGTCATGTGCCCGCTTCGCCCCAGCGAATCGAGCATCGCCTTCTCCAGCTCCGAGGCGATATTCACCTTGCTCACGCCCCCCTCCTCCAGGCTGACCGCCTGGGCAATCGCCGTATCGGAGACCCCGGAGCCCCCGTGCAGCACCAGCGGTACTGCCGTGCGGGCATTGATCGCCCTGATGATCTCCATATCGATTCTCGGGTGCATCCCAGTATAGAGCCCGTGGGCGGTACCGACCGATATCGCCAGGGCATCGACCCCGGTCTGCTCTGCAAAGAGCGCCGCCTCATCGGGATCGGTGAAGACCACCTCATTGCGGTCGGTCTCGACAAAGTCAGTCGTGCCGATACGCCCAAGTTCCCCCTCCACCGTGACGTTCCCTGGATGGGCCATCCGTACCACCTCCCCGGTAATGCGCATATTCTCTTCCAGCCCATACTCCGAGGCATCGATCATGACCGAGGTGAAACCTGCCGCAATCGCCTCCTCAATGACAGAAATCGTCCTGGTATGGTCCAGGTGCAGCACCAGCGGAACTGCCGGCTGCAGCTTTTCAACGAGCCGGTAGAACTCATCGGCGAAGGCAGCAAGCGGTACCCTGTGACGGTGCACCTCCTTCTCCGAGAGCTGCACAATGGCAGGCGAGCGCGTCTGCATCGCCGCCTCAATGATCGGCCTGATCATCCCCGTATAGCGGGCCGAAAACGATCCGACCCCGTAGCGGCTGCTGCGGGCACGCTGCAGCACTCTATTCAGATTGCCAACTATCTGCATCTCAATCACTCCTGAACTCCAGATTTCATACCAACTCGTACCGTACCCTACACCCACACCCTCTTGCCGTAGCCGGTCTATACCGTACCCGCACTCACTATCAGCCTCCAGCTGTTGCAGGCACAGTACCTCCGCTCACTCCCCGATTCCCGCTCCATGAACGGCATCCGCTCCTCCTCCAGCTCCTCCAGGACGGCAACCTCCCCGGAAATGTAGGAGGCGATCCGCATGCCGGCATACTCCAGGCGGGCAAGCAGATGCCCGAAGCGCCCGTCAAGGACCTCTAGGCCGAAGGGCTTCGCGCAGCGCAGCCAGAGAGCACGCCTGCAGCGCTGTAGCTCCCGGACCTCCTCAATGATGCGGGGAATCTCTGCCCTGCCTATCTGCTCCAGGACTTTCCTGTCATCCGCAAGGTAGGCCCTGCGGATGCGCACCCCCAGATCACACTTACCCGCCAGCACCTTCGCCAGCTGCCGGTAGAACCGGAACAGCGCCCGCAGGTCACTGCTCACGATCCCGGCAGCGCACTTTCCCAGGCTCCGGTTCAGGGCACCATAGTGCTCAGGGATACCGGCTTCTGCGGCATAGGTGTCAAAGAGCCCTGTCATCGGGTCCTGGTAGAGCAGCCACTTCGAGGGGTTGTCGGAGGTGCGGTTACATTCGCTCCCCCCGGGAAGCGCATCGAAGCGGTCCAGCAGCATGATATCATGCCAGAAGACACCGGTGGTGATGAAGAGCGGGCCGGCATACTGCCCGGGGTCGGGCTTGCCGGAGCTGTACCCGTGGGCTGCAAAGTAAGCAAGCATCGGGTAGGCTGTCTCGAGGGGCGTCTCGGCCCCGTCATCAAACCAGATGGTGCACCAGGCCTCCGTCACCTTCAGCTGCCTGCAGGCTGAGAGGGCGGCATCGGTAGCGGCTAGTGCGAGGCTGTAATTGGGGGCAACCCCGTTCCAGCTCCAGCAGCCCCCGGCAAAGATCGGCCCTTCATTCTGCCTCTGCCCCATCTCACTCTCACCGCTTCCTGCCCCGTGTAGGGTGAGGTACCGGCGGTAGAAATCCTCATCGAGGTGGTAGTAATCCCAGTATACCAGCCTGACCCCCTCCGGTCGGTTCAGGAGCACTTCAGGCGACAGCTGCGGATCGGCAGCATAGTACCCCCCGCCGGCGGTGCGCGTGCGCAGGAGCATGTCACTCCAGATCATCGGCTGGAGGCCGTGCTCCCGGCAGAGCGCTGCAACCCGCTCAAGGTGCCCGTCAAAGAGGGTACCGCTCTCGGCATACCCATGCTCCTGGAGGTACTGCCCGAGGCCAAGGGCTTCTGCCTCATCCATTCCGACATGGATCCGCTTCGAGGTAAAGAGTCCGGTGACGGCAGAGAGCATCCGGTCAATGAACCGGTACACGCCATCACTGCCGACATTGAGGATGTCACCGGTATCCCGGAGGGAGTCGGCATACTTCCACCGCAGGGCCGTCGCAAGGTGTCCGAGGGTCTGGATCCCCGGTATCAGCTCGATACCGAGCAGGTCGCAGGTGTGCTGCAGCGCAGCAATCTCCTCCCGTGTATATCTCCCCCGCATATACCCGAAGTAGGGATAGCCTGTAATCGGATAGAGATCCTCCAGGTAGAGCATGAGCCGGTCCATACCGAAGAGGGCCATCCGGCCAACCAGGGTCTGTATGGCATTGATGGTAAAGACGGCATTGCGCGAGCAGTCCAGCATAGCCCCGGTATGGGGAATGGAGAGTGTCTCGGAGCAGTCGAACTGCAGGGCTGCAAGCACTGCTGCCGCCCGACCAGCCGCAGCTGCAGAAGCCCTCCCAGCAAGCACCTCACCTGCTATCCCGGAGCTCTCCAGCTTCTCCCGTATCGCGTTGAGCAGCAGCCCGAGACCGCGGAATACCCGCACCCGGGTACTCCCGTGAACAGAGGCCTCCCGGTTGCGCAGGGATACGGTTATACGAACTTCTTCGCTCTCTTTCTTTTCTTCCCTATCTTCCCCTTCGCCTATTCCCTTCCCATCCTCTCTTTTCCTCCCCTCTTCTCCGCTCTCTCCCGGTACCGCTTTCGCCGTATCCTCCCAACCCGCACCTGCACCGTTCCCAGACACACATACAGCCAGGGTCACGGTTATGGTGCCGGAGGGACCAGCCGCAACCCCAAGCTGGTCAAGCAGCAGGGCAGCTCCCCTGACAAGCTCCGCATCTCCGTTCAGCGTAAACAGGTTTTGCATACAGCAGCTCCTCAATCGGCGAAGAAATAGGCTTCCACCATGGCACAGAGAGCATGGTAGAGCGGAAGGTGCAGCTCCTGTACTGCCGGCGTTGAACGCTCCGGGACATTCAGCAGGACCGTGCTGCAGCCTTTCAGCCTCCCTCCGGAACTGCCGGTCAGCGCAAGGACCGCCAGGCCTTTAGCCACAGCCACTTCGGCCGCCTGTACCACACTCTCCGAATCACCCGAAGTGCTGATGGCAATCAGCAGGTCCCCGGCCTGCCCGAGCCCGTACACCTGCTGGGCATATACCGTATCAGGTCCCAGATCGTTCATGCAGGCAGTCACCAGCGCAGTCTGCTGCGGCAGCGCTATCGCCGGCAGGGCACCCTGCAGCCTTCCCCCAAGCGGACCAAGAAGGGTCCGCTCCTCCTCCGGCAGGGGACGGGAGAGCAGAAATCCCTTCATAAGCTCCCCGACAATATGGCCTGCATCGGCAGCACTGCCGCCATTCCCGCAGGCCAGCACCTTGCTACCGCGAGCGAAGGTCTCTACCAGCAGGTCAAAGGCAGCTTCAAGCGCCTTTCGCAGTGGCACCAGCTTCGGGTAGCCTGAGAGCATCTCTTCAAGCAATCTCCCCGGCATACCCGCCATTGGCATATCAGCTCCCTGCTTCATTGGTCACCTCCTCTGTGGGCAGCACGCTCTCTGCGACTGAAAGGGCGGCATAATCGCCGATACGCTCGCCCAGCGCAGATGGTTCGATGCGGCATACGGCCGCTGCCTGCGAGAGAGCCTCACGGGCAACCTCCAAGCGCATCTCACGCTCAAGCACCTGCTGCTGCCGGTGATAGATGCTGCCGATGACAACCAGCTCCGGGTTGAGCAGATCGATCAGCAGCGCTATACCGCGCCCGAGATAGCGGGCGCTCTGTAAGAGTATCCGGGAGGCAGTCGGGTCCCCGAGCTCCCGGGCCGCAGCGACCTTCTCCGCCGTTATCTCCTCAAGGGCATCGGGAGTCGGGCAGAAGAGCGGCAGCTCAGAGAGCCTGCCCTCTGCAATGATTGCCCCGGCAGCAGCTCTCCCTGCCGCGGCGATACCGCCCCCGCTGCAGAAGCCCTCAAAGGAACCCGCCTTGCCGTGCCCCACAGGCCCCTCCTCGCTCACTCGGATATGCCCCACCTCACCAGCCAGGTTGGCAGCCCCGGTGTAGAGCCTGCCCTGCAGGATAAGACCCGCCCCCATTCCGGTACCGAATGTGAGGAAGACCATATGCTCCGTTCCCTGCCCGGCGCCCCAGCGCCACTCGGCCAGCGCACAGGCATCAGCGTCATTCTGGAGCGCAACCGGAACCCCGAAACTGGCCTGCAGGGGCGTGATGATATCGACATCCACCCACCCCGGCAGGTTGGGAGGGGCAAGAATTCTCCCGCTCCTCGAATCAAGCGGTCCCCCGCAGGAGATCCCTATTGCCCTGAGATCCCACTCACCATGGCCCTGCAGGGCAGCTTCGACCGTCTCAGTCAGCACCTGCAGAGTGGCACTGAAATCATGGGCATCTGTCGGGACCGTCACCTTAGATACGATGGAGACCGGTTCGCTCGCTTTCGCCGGATGACCGAACGATACGGCACACTTGGTACCCCCGATATCGACTCCGGCATATACTGATTTTTTCATGATACTCCTCATGCGCCTGCAAGAATTCCAGCGACAACCTGCCTGTAGAAGTGGTCGGCGACGATCTCGCCGGCCCCCACTACCCCCGCCTCACGGTGCACCTCAGCCTTGAGCATCACATTCTCGTAGGCTCCCCTGATCCGTCTTGATACCGCCGCATCCCGCACAATGTGGTAATAGGCAGGATATTCGGTGATCAGCACACCGCCGAGAATGATCAGCTGCGGATCAAGCAGGTTGATGAGATTACGCAGCGCAGCACCGACATACTGGGCCGAGCTATGCAGCAGCTGCATGGCCAGGCTGTCACCTCCGGCCGCCGAGCCGATCAGATCCCCGATGGCCAGGGCTTCCCGCCTCGCATAGAGCTCGTGCCCGGGATCGTCAGCTATTGCCTCCCCGAAGGCCTTAAGCAGTGCCAGACCTGAGCCCAGCACCTCAAGACAGCCCCGGTTCCCGCAGTTGCACGGCGGTCCCGCGATATCGAGGGTCATGTGGCCGAACTCCCCGGCGACCCCGGCAGCCCCCTCATAGAGCTCCCCGCCGATGACCAGTCCGCTCCCGATACCCATATCGATATCGATATAGGCAATATCGGCATACCCCCTTCCCAGTCCGTGCCAGTATTCGCCCAGGGCCACGGCATTGGTGTCCTTCTGCAGGAAGACCTTCTGCTGAAGCCGCTGTTCGAGCAGCTCCTGCAGCGGCAGGTAATGGAGCACCTTGAGATTCGGCGGCATGAGCACGATTCCCCGCTCGGCATCGATCGGACCCGGGACGCTCACACCGACCCCAAGGATCCTCTCCCGTGCCACTCCCGCCTGACGTATCACCTGTTCGGCCATCACAGCGAGGCTGTCCACAAACCCCTGACTATCTTCAGGAGCCGGCGCCATCTCCAGATCCTGCTGAGCCAGAACAGTTCCGTGGAGATCCAGCAGACCGACACTGGTCCTGTAGATGTTTATGTAGATACCGATCGTGTAGCCATACTGCTCATTGATCGTGAAGGTCGTAGCCCGCCGGCCCACTCCGCCCCGCTCCTGCACATCCTCACGGATAAGGTCCAGCCCCTCCAGTTCGGCAAAGATCTTCTTGATGGCCATGAAGGTGAGACCGGTCACCTGGGAGAGACCCGCCTTTGTGGCTGACCTGTTTGCCCTGATATACTCCAGGACTGCCCGCCGGTTCATATGCTTCAGACGGTATTGGGCTCTGTTCTGCGCTCTCTCCCTGCTACTCACCACTCCCCTCCGTTACTGCATCCGTTCATGTGCGTTCGATAATCTCAACAAGTGCTCCTGCAGGGACCTCCACCTTATAGGCCTCCGGGACCCCGGAGAGGGGAGACGGAGTTGCATACCTGCCCTGTACCCGTACTTCGAAGGGCCTGCTCTGCACGAAGAAGCCGAATGTCCCGGCATCATGGAGCGTGCAGAGATATCGACTTGCGCTGCCTCCCTCCCCGGTCATTCCCGATGCTGCCGAGACTGGAGACTCTGTTGTCTCCCAGGCAATCCCGGCCCGGGGAACATACGTATCAAGCAGCCCGATCGGGGTCACGAAGGGCTCGGCAACCATCAGCTGGTAGATTGCGCCCTCCCCCTGTCGCAACCGAATTTCATAGGCTGCCGTACTCCGCATGGCCACACTCACTCCCCGCTGGACATCATAGAGATAGCCGTTGCGCGGTTCAGCCTGCTCATTTTCTGGAAATCCCACCGTCGAGGCCAGCTCAGCTCCGGAACGGTGTATATTGAAGGCCGCCACCAGAACTGCCGAGCGGCAGCGGTTCCAGACCTTCAGCAGCACCGGCTCCTCCCGGGGATCATGGTAGAGGATATCATCAGTCGGCACGGCAACACCGTCACAGCCGGCAATCCTTCCGCTGCTGAATACCAGGGGGGAGAGATCCCCGGGCACCGTCGCCCCGACCGCATCGCTGATATAGACGGGACCGCCGAAGATGGCCCGCAGCAGGGCATGGCGCCTGCTCTCAGCATGCCCGGTCCAGAACATGTCGGCATCGCCGCGATACATAGCCCCCAGGAAATGGGCATTGTAGCAGTTCTGCATGGCAAGCTCGGGAAACCCGTCAGGATCCTCCGGGACGAAATCATCACTGAAGCGCATCAGAGAGGTAACCGGCCGATTCCAGATATTCTCCGTTGCCATTCCCATGCAGTTGATGACGGCATGGCCGAAATGGAGCCCGGCTGCGGCTTCAAGCCCGGCATGGGCTCCCCTGGCAGCCGTACCGATCGGTTCCCGGAAGAGCAGGTGGTTGCTCAGCGCACTCTGCCCGTCCACCTTGACAAAGTCGACTCCCTGCTGCTCCAGATAGGCGTACCAGCTGTTCCAGAAGGCAAACCCCTTAGCGGGATCGGGATGGGGTATCAGCGTCCCGCTGCCTGTCAGGTAGAGCGAATCCCGAAGTTCAGAGGCAACTGGCGAATCGGGATGGATGCCGCCCCAGTAGCCGGCAAATGAGTGCCATACACCCACCCAGCGGATACCGTACTCGCTCTTCAGCTTCCGGGTAAGCCATGCAAACCCTGAGGGGAATTTAGTGCAGTCCTCCTGCAGGGAGAGCAGTTTCATCTCTTTTGTCTGCAGCCAGCCGTCATCGATGATGATCCATCGGAGGGCAATACCCTTCTCTCTCAGCTCTTCCATCTTGGCAAGAATTCCCTGCTCTGAGACGTCATGGTACATGGCATCCCAGGTACACCAGCCAAGCTCTCCGGCAAAGGGTGCCGGGGCGCGGGCTTCCCGCTGTTCCAGCGTCAGGCAATCGCTCTCCCTGTAGAGAGCCTGCATGGCAGCCTGCGGGCTATCGGCTACACTGAGAGCAACAACAGCTGCCCGGCAGCTGCTGATTCCCCCGGCAAGGGAGGATACCGCCAGCACCCATGCACCGGGATACAGATCCGCATCCCCTTCCTCGCTGTTATCACGTCCGGCTATCTCTGCCGTAGAGCCGGCATCGCTTACCGGGACAATGGCGGCATGGAACGTTCCCTGTTTCATCAACAGCGACTCGGTCCGTCGCGGGATCGCAGCGAACCTGCTGCCGAAGGCCGGACGGGTCCACCAGTCCTTGAAGCGATAGTTTGCCATCCAGCGCTGTGTACCGTTGAGGGCTGCGCTGTGCAGCTCTATCCCGTACTCCGGTGCCAGGGAGCGATTGCGGTGAAAGGGCTTCTGCCGCAGCTCAAGAGCCGCGACAAGCCGGCAGGAGCGCTGCCGGTTCTCGATCCCCAGGGTACAGCAGATCCCGTATTCAGCATCAGCAAAGGTAATCGAGTACGGACTCTCATCCGCCGCTGCAAGGCCGGCATGCTGAAACCGGGCGGATGCATCCACGTGGTGGATGATTTCAGCCTCAGCTACCTTGCCATCACCGGCATCCTGCTCCCCGCCTCCTGACACCGGGCCCAGAAGCACCCGCTCACCCCCGTCAAGGCGCACGACAACCCCGATATCAGCGAGGAGCGTGCTGCCCTGCTGTTCGTCGACTATCGCGATTCCGGTTTCCAACGAGACAAATCTGTACATGTGCTACTCCCCGGGCTACCTCCACGTGAAATCCAGCCCGCCGTGCTCGATAACCTGCCGGTACCAGTAGCCGCTGTCCTTAATCGTCCGCTTCAGGGTGCTGTAATCAACATGTACCAGGCCGAAACGCATCGAGTACCCCAGAGCCCACTCGAAATTATCCATCAGGGACCAGACAAAGTAGCCTGCAAGCTTCCCGCCCTCTTCCAGAAATGCATGGCACTGCCGGATGTGTTTGTGCAGGTAGGCAATCCGAGTGCTGTCATGGTCATACCCGTCCGCACTGAGCTGGTCCACAGCGTCTTCCACGGTGATGTAGGAGCCGAACTGCTCCGAATCCTCCACCTGCCCCGGTTCGCTCTCCAGTCCCAGCCCGTTCTCGGTCACGATCATGGGGATATCGGCATACTCCTCCCTGATCATCCGCAGTATCTGCAGCAGGATATCGGGATACTCCTGCCACTCCTCCTGGGAACGCGGTTCCGGGTCCGGTACTCCCCGGTACCCGAAGAGCCCCTTCTCATCCCTGACGACAATATGGCGTTTGTAGTAGTTTACCCCAAGGTAGTCAATCGGCTCACGCATGATCTCGGCATCCCCCTCCCTGATGAAATCAAGCGGCCCGATTTTCTGCTCATACAGTGCGACCATGTAATCGGGGTAGGTGCCCCGGAAAATCGGTTGCAGGAACCAGTGGCCGATGAACCCGTCGGCCCGGCGGGCAAGCTCCTCGTTCTCCGCCCCCTCATTCAGGGGAAAGCTCCGTGAGATATTGAGGGTAATTCCGATCTTGCCGGTCATGCTGCTGTCCTTCCCTGCCATCTCCCGGAACTTCCGCACAGCCAAGCCGTGGGAGACATTGAGATGGTGGGCAGCAACGAGGGCCTCCTTCACATCGGTATGCCCCGGTGCATGCAGCCCCTTCATGTAACCCAGGATCGTGATGCAGAAAGGTTCATTATGGGTCAGCCAGTAAGGGACAGCATCCCCGAGCGCTGCAAACATCGTCTCTGCAAACTCCAGGTACCAATCAACCACATCCCTGTTCAGCCAGCCTCCCAGCTCATGCGCCCACTGCGGGAGATCCCAGTGGTAGAGGGTTACCAGCGGCTTGATCCCCGCTGCCAGCAGCTTGTCTACCAGTGAGCGGTAGAAGGCAACCCCCTTCTGATTAACCTGTCCCTTCTTGGGGTAAATCCGCGGCCAGGAGACGGAAAAGCGGTAGGCCTTCAGCCCGATCTCCTGCATTAAGGCAATATCCTCATCGACCCGGTGATAGTGGTCACAGGCTATTTCCCCGGTCTGGTTACGATAGGTGTTTCCCGGTGTCCCGGCATAGGTATCCCATATTGACGGACTCCTGCCATCATCTGCCGCAGCTCCCTCAATCTGGTAGGCTGATGTTTCTGTACCGAACAGGAAATCTTCTGGAAATTGTCTCATTACCGCTTCTCCTTTACTGGCCTATAAAGCAGCATCCACGCTGCTGTGCTGGTTCCTTCTTTCTTATGAATTCGTGCAAATATTGATCATTATTGCAGAAAGCTCAGTTCTTTCCACGTAATCATGCAACTGCTGCATGAAATTCCGCCCTACTCTCTGAACTGCCGCATCTCATCCCCGGTCAGTTCCAGCAGATTCACCTCTGCAACTGCATCTGAGTCCAGAGGGTTCCCCGCGTTACCGCCCTCAGTTCGCAGCGGTATGCGAAAAGTCTTGATCTCACAGGGTTTGAACACCGTGCTGAAGCTCACCCCCCATTTCGGCAATGAAATTGTGGCTTCACTCTCCTCCTTCAGGGTCTCGTGACAGCGGAGAATCAGTGCATCGCCTGCTTCTGCCAGCTTCAGTGCCGTCAGCACAACATTCCCCCGGTCTATCTCGATACAGGAGTCCCGCTGCGGCAGCACGCCGGCATGGCCGGTCTCCATGATCAGTACCGGCGGCTGGTTGAGCTGGGCTGCCACCTGCACGATTTCGGAGTTCTGCCACCCGCCGGCATGCGGCAGCAGTGTATAGGAGAACTCCTGCAGCCCCTGATCCATGTAGCGGTACTCCCTGTCGGCATCCGGCTTCTTAGGATCATGGTTGGCATAGACCGGGCTGCGCAGAATGGTCATATCCATGACATCCCTGTCGAAGCTGTAGCTGTACTTGGCATCGTTGGCAAGACTCAACCCGTAGAGCTCCCGCCGCTTTCTCCCCTGCCCGGAGATATCAATCCAGCTCTGTCCCGGATACTCCTCTCCGTTTGCCGGACGTTCAATGTGCCCGTAGGGTATCTCGGTTGTCGCGCTCCGGAAATCAAGGTTCACGGGAAAGCGGAGTTTCAGCATCTGATGCTTTTCACGCCAGTCCACTGCAACGTGCACATCAATCTGTTCCAGCTCACTGTACATGCCGAACTGCTGCACTATCCGTGAATTACCCCACCTGCTGGCAACTGCGATGACGGCCTTCACCGGCCCGTACTCGACCAGCTTCACATACTCAACTTCCGCATCTCCAAGATACTCGTCAAAGGTGTAGACCCCGTGACCCCAGGTATCACTGGGGTCATCCATCACAACGAGCCTGGCCCCCTGCCGGGACCCTCCGGCCAGGCCGCCTTCCTTATCGGTGATGCAGGCGAAGCTGCTGCGCTTGTCAAGCAGCTCCCTGATGCAGCCTGTCTCGGGATCAAACTCAATCCTGAACCAGCCATTCTCCATCGAGCACTCATCCGCACTCACCTGGTATGGTTGCTCTTCTGTCCTCTCAGGCAACCCTGCTGCGCTCTCTTCAGCCGGCCCTATCGCGGAGCTGCCGGAGAGAGCTCCCTCCCCGGCGCTGACGAGCTTGTAGACCCGGTAACCGAGGGCTGGCACCTCAGCAATGAAGTTGAGGCGGTGGCGCCCGTTGGAGGTGGCACTTGACTGCAGAAGCTGATGCAATACCGGCTCCCCACCCTCAGTGGTCAGATAATCCCCTGCTCCATAGCGGCCGAACTCCATCTCGACCGGTACCTGGGCACTCCAGGAGTGCGGATTGAAGACAACAATCGGCCGCATTGCCGGGTCCTCCTCGATATCGATGGCCCAGGAGAGTCTCTGGACGGCCGCATTGAGATTCCGGTCGGCAATAGCGATCGCCTCCCCGTGCATGTTCCGGGCATCCTCATAGGCCTCCTTCAGGCTGGTCCCCGCCAGGATGTCATGGAACTGGTTGAACAGCAGCTGCCTCCATGCCAGCGGAAAGGTCTCGGGATACGCTGCCTGCATGAGCAGCGATGCCAGGGCTGAGAATTTCTCTGCCGCAAGCAGCCTGTTCTCAGCCTGGCGGTTGCGCTGCTTAATCCCGGAGTGGGCTGCATAGCAGCCGCTGGCGTGATGCTGCAGCCCCCCGTTATAGACAGGGATCTCTCCCGGTCTCCCCTCGTCCGACTGATCCCCTGCCGGCTTTGCCATTGCACGTATGGAGGCGAAATAGGTATCCGGATCACTGAAGCGCAGTTCGGGAAGCCCCTTTTCACCATTAAGGCGCTGTATGCTCTCGATGTTCTCTTTTGTCGGGCCTCCCCCATGGTTGCCGACTCCGTAGAAGGCCATCATCTCACGTATGGGGGCCTGAATCTGGGCAGCGCAGCGGATGATGTGATCCTGCAGATCCCTGCCCCAGGTGCAGTATTCATACGGGATCCGGTAGGAGAGCACCCGGCTTCCGTCACAGGCTTCCCACCAGAAAAGCCGCCCGGGAAGCCGTTTCTCCACCGGCATGGGACGCATAAAGACGTAGTTATCCATCCCGCTCTTCCTGATTATCTGGGGCAGCATGGCATTGTGCCCAAAGCTGTCGACATTGTAGCCAGTGCGGGCAACTCTGCCGAAGGCCTTGATGAAGTAGTGCTGACCATAGAGTCCCTGCCTGACGAACGACTCCCCCGATGGTATGTTGCAGTCCGGCTGTACCCACCATCCCCCGACTACCTTCCATCGGCCTTCGGCTACCCGTTTCCTGATCTCCTCGAACATTTCCGGGGCATTCGTCTCCACCCATTCATAGAAGGCCGCAGAGCTGCAGGTGAATATGAACCCGTCATATTCGCTCATGCGATCCAGGGCGGAACGGAAGGTCGCCTTGATCTCCTGGTACCCCTCCTGCCACTGCCAGAGCCAGACCGGATCGATGTGGGCATTGCCTATCATGTGTAATCTTCTCTTCTCTTTCATAGTTGTCTTACCTCAGTTTCATTCCCTTTCCTGTCTCTCAACAGTATATCCAGTCCTCTAGCGATGATACTGCGTCTCCGTATCATACTCAGGAGCGTAATCCCAGCTTGTACGGCTGATCTGCATGGCATCCCGTACCACAGCCCGTCCTGTTATGCTCTCCTGAACCTTCATCTCTATGTCATCGGCATTGAAGCGCTGCCCTACCCGGGCAGCCATTGCCTGCCGCACAGCCTGGCAGCTCTCTTGTGCGGCCAGATTGTGCAGCTCCCCCGGGTCATCCTGCAGATTGAACAGCTGCTCATCATGACCGTGCACTCGTACGTACTTGAATCCGTTGCCCACCAGCATGGCACAGTGGCCCAGCACTCCCTCCCCGACATACTCGGCAAAGACCTCGCGAGTACCGTCAGCTGAGCCTCCGGCTCCATTTCCCTGATCATCAATCAGGTCAAGGAAGCTCCGGCCATCCATATCGGCGGCAAGCTGCTCACCCTCAGCACTCCCGCAGAGCACCTGCAGCAGCGTCGGGGTAATATCAAGCAGTGATACCGGTTCTAAGATGCGTTGCCTCTCCGGTGATCCTCCGGGCATGCGTACCAGCAGGGGAATGCGGCTCGACCACTCATAGAAGCAGCGCTTCTGCACCATACCCCGCTCCCCGAGCATATCGCCGTGGTCGCTGGTGAAGATGATCATGCTGTTCTCCAGCAGCTCCTGCTCCTCCAGAACCTTCAGCAACTCACCCACCTTGGTGTCAATATAGGTTACCAGGGCGCTGTAGGAGCGGCGCAGTGCCATAAGGCTCTGCGGAGCGCTGATATCATGGAGGTCGGTGCGATGATACCCAAGGTTCAGCCACCTGTCCATTACGGATTCGGGGTAGCGGGTATTGCCGCTGAGATCGGGGATAGTTACTTCTGCGTCGGTACAGGCATCCCACATCTCCCTGGTGACATGGAAGGGGTCGTGCGGGTGGTGGTAGGAGACACAGAGGAACAGCGGCCGTTCGTGCCCATCCACACTCCGGGATCGGTTACGCAGGTAGTGCAGGGCCTGGAAATGGGTCTCCTCATCATAGCTCAAGCCCCTGCTCCATGGCCGGATTCCCACTTCGGGGATCCTGTACATCCTGGCATGCTCTCCCCCGCCGATCACCTGGCTGGTCTCAGGATCACGTTCCGGCAGCCAGTTGAAGCTGGAGGGGTAGAAATCAGTGGTGAGCCGCCTCTCGAAGCCGTGGAGCTGATCCGGCCCGATGAAGTGCATCTTTCCCGAGAGTACTGTCTCGTACCCAGAGAGCGTGCAGTAGTGGGCTATGGTGGGCTCTTCGGAGGAGAATGGCGAGGCGTTGTCCCAGCAGCCGAGACGGGAGGCATACTTTCCCGTCATCAGGGCGGCCCGTGCCGGGGTGCAGAGCGGAACGGGGGTATAGGCCGCGTCAAAACGGACGCCCTCCCGGAAGAGGCGATCGAGATTGGGAGTCTGCACCTCCCGATTCCCGTACACACCAGTCATGAAGGGGGTCAGCTGATCGGCCATGATCAGGATAATGTTCGGTTTCCGGGAAGCACTCATGCCACTTTATCTCCCGGTGTTTGCTGAGTCTCTCTGCCAGGGATCCTGCAGAGCAAACGCATCGCTCCTTTCTGCCTATCTTGTACCACGATACAGCTCCGTTACCAGTGATCGGAAGGGTTCCTGCAGCGCCCGGTACCCTCCGGAAAAGAGAATGGCATACCGGCTGCTCCTTTCAGGGTCAGGAGAGTATATTGCCGGTCTCTCCCGCTTCATCATCTCCTGCTGCAGGCGCATGATGTCATCAAGGGTGCATTCATTTGTGCCGTAGAGGGCACTCACCCACATCGCCCCCAGCAGGCCAGCTTCCGCATGCTGCAGCACCTCGATGGTGCAGTTGGTCATATCCGCTTTAAGCTGCATCAGGTGGGTATTCCGCGTGCCCCCGCCGACACAGCGGATCACGTCAGTATCAAGATGCACATGCGCTGCAGCTTCACGGCGAATCCACTCAAACTCATAGGATATGCCCTCAAGGACTGCCTTGACCAGGGCTGCGGTGCCATGGCTCTTCTTCAGGCCGATAAAGGCCGCGCTCATGTTCGGGTCGATGATCGGAGCGTTGCTGCCTGTAAGGTACGGCAGGTAGAAAATGCCCGTGGGACCGGCAGGAGCCTGCTCCAGCAGCCCCATCATCTCATCATACCCTAATTCACCCTGCTCATTCGGATTCTCCCGCTCCTTACCCGCCCTGCGGCAGGAGAGTACCGACCGGATCCACTCCACCGAATCCCCCGATGCCGCAACGCTGCCAAGCCAGCAGAACCGGTTCTCAAGGACATGCGGTCCGAATGAGAAGCCCGAGGCAAACTCGTCCCTGCCCAGCCTGCCGCTCTCAGCTACGGCAAGGAGCGACTCCGCTGTTCCCAGGGAGTCAAACAGGATATCGTTTTCAATTACCCCGGCTGCTAGGGCGGCACAGAGGTGATCGTGTCCTGCGATGGTGACGGCAGCTCCGGTCAGATCGGGTACCCGCTCACTGTATCCATGCCATGCCGCAGCAATCAGGGAGTCCTGCCGGTACACGGATGAGTCCACGGTCCCGATGATACTTCCGCTCTGCCGCACTTCGGGAAGCTGAATACCTGAGATTCCTGCCGCGGCAATATACTCCTCTATCCATTCACCCGTGTTGATATCAAAGAGATAGGTACGGGCAGCCAGGGAGCTGTCGGTAGCAGCCACACCGGTGAGTCGGTAGGCAATGAAGTCGGGAAGCGAGAGCCAGAGCAGATCTGACCGTGCAACAGCACACTCCCCTCCGGCCTCTATTTCGTTATCGAGAAGCCACTTCATCTTATAGACACTGTACTTGTAGTGGTTGTGCAGGCCGGTTCTCCGGAACCGCTCATACCGGTCCATATCACCCTGCATCTGCAGGTAGAGGGGTTCGGTACGCATATCAAACCAGGGAATTATGGCGGTTAGCGGTTCTCCTGTCCTGTGATGTACGAACAGGCCGGCTTCAGCCATGCCGGTAATACCAATTGCGTGAATACCTTCAGAAACCTCTCCGCAGGTGATGATAAGCAGGTAGAGTACCCGCATCCATAGTTTCTCAGGGTCATAGAAGTAGGCACCGGCAGCATCCCTCTCTGTGACAGTAGGGATAGAGTGGCTGGAAACCATACCACCGTCAAGATGCATAACGGCAGCCTTGCAGTGGGTTGTACCCAGATCTATTGTGAGAAACGCCATTGGAACCACTCCCTGCAGCCCTGCCGAGAGGGCCGTGCAACGCTGTTTGCTACCATACTAACCGTGAACTGGGAGAAGTCAATACTTTCTTGCCTAATTTTTAAACTTTGTTTAATATTAAGAGTGATATGTGGTATCATGGGGAATAGAGAGCTACAGCGGCAGGGAGGTTGCATGCATCAGAACAAAGCCCAGCTTATCACCTACCCGGACTCCCTTGGCGGAAACCTGGCGGCATTAGCAAAAGTACTTGCAGCTCCGTTCCGGGATCTCTTCCCGGGAGGGGTGCATATACTCCCGCCCTACCCCTCAACGGGGGATCGCGGCTTTGCCCCGCGGACCTATGACACCATAGACCCGGAGTTCGGAACCTGGGATGAGATCACCTCGATAAGCTCTCTTGCCCCTGTGATACTGGATATTATGATCAACCATATCTCGAGAGAATCAGCTCCCTTCCGGGAGCTCCTTGCCAAGGGGTTCCCTTCACGCTATGCTGACATGTTCATTCCGATGGAGAAGATCTGGCCCGACGGGAAACCGGCAGCCGAAGACCTTGAGAAGATATTCCTGCGGCGCCGTGCCCCCTTCTCGACCTATCCTTCAGGGAAGCACCCGGAAGGCATTACGGTATGGACCACCTTCGGAGCAACGGACCCGTCGGAGCAGGTC
The DNA here is from genome assembly GCA_964605195.1 of uncultured Spirochaetales bacterium. Taxonomy (GTDB): domain Bacteria; phylum Spirochaetota; class Spirochaetia; order JABMQR01; family JABMQR01; genus CAZSBC01. Next base: position 35,315 of record CAZSBC010000005.1, read on the forward strand.
GATATCGATGTCTTCTCACCGGTAACCCGCTCGTTCCTGGAAAACCTCCTCAGCCGCTTTGCACAGCATCAGGTCTCCTCACTGCGCCTTGATGCCGTAGGCTATGTTACCAAGAAGCGGGGTACAGACTGCTTCTTTGTTGAACCCGATATCTTTGATTTCCTTAACTGGCTGCGCGAAACTGCCGACAGATGCAATATCAGCCTGCTGCCGGAGATTCATGCTCCTCTGCCTATCCAGAACAAACTGGCAGCCAATGGATTTGCTTCATATGACTTTGCTTCCCCGTTCCTGATCCTGGATGCACTCATACACCACAATGCCGATTATCTGGTGCAGTATACAAAGAGACGGCCTCCTGACATGGTCACCATGCTCGACTGCCATGACGGAATCCCGGTGCTTCCCGACATAGCCGGACTTTTACCTGCAGGGCGTATAACCAAAACCCTGGGCAGTGTGGCCAGCCAACCCGGATCTAACTTCTCGAAGCTGTTTGCCCGGGAAGCGGTCACTGACGGTGTGGATGTGCACCAGATCAATGCCACCTATTTCAGCGCTCTCGGTAATGATGAAAAGGCCCTTCTCACTGCCAGGGCAATCCAGCTCTTTCTGCCCGGCACTCCCCAGATCTACTATGTCGGCCTGCTGGCTGGTGAAAATTCTGTTGCATCACAGATGCAGCAGAACGATCCCCGGGCAGTAAACCGCCGCAACTACACGCTCTCAGAGATTGAGGCAGCCATGGGAAATACGACAGTACAGGGGCAGATCGAACTGATACGACTGAGAAACAGCCATCCGGCATTCGGTGGTGAATTCTCCATGACAGCTGAATCGCCATCTGTCCTCACCCTCACATGGAGATCAGGAACACAACGGTGCTCCCTGACCGCTGACCTCTCAACATATGACTTCTCCATAACCAGCTAGCGGATGACAGCTGTGAAAAGCAACTCCCCTATCTCAGACAAAGAACCTGCCCTGCATCCACCCCATCTTCTCCCAGTATACCCTGTCAGGGTAATCAGATGCAAACTTCCTTACCAGCCGCCTGCCCAGGAGGAACATTAAGCGCTGCATGAGATAGGGCCTGGGTTTCCTCGCTGTTATCAGCGAGCGGTGGAACCGCATCGCCTTCCGTTCAAGCAGTTGCTCCATCCTTCTGCCGCGCTTGCATTCCATTTCCTTGAGCGTCTCTGCGCGAAGGGCAAAACCGAAGGAGACAATGGCAGGGAAGCCGAAATAGAGCAGGGACCTCCGTATCGCTGCAATGCAGTGCCGAGTTCCAGAGCCCGCCGTGGTGGAAACAATGAAGGCACTCTTGGAAAACAGCTCCTTCCTCGGCCTGTGAGTGATAAAGAGATAGGCCATATGGTCAAAGAAGTTTTTCAGGGCCCCCGTCATGGACATGATATAGACCGGGGAGGCAATGATTACCCCGTCGGCCGCACAGATATCCTCTATGACCGGCTGCATCAGGTGCGCCTGGGGGCAGACGTGCTCCCCGACAGTGATGCAGTTCAGGCACCCTTTGCAAAAAGCGGGAAGATCCTTCGGCAGCCGGTACTCAGCGACCTCAAGCTGCTCCCGCTTCCCGAGATACCCGAGCACCTTCTGCACCGTACCGTAGGTGTTCTGTTTCCGCATATTCCCGTATACTACTGCCAACTTCATGATAGGCACCATTCCCCTGTAACAAGACGCTGAGTTCATATCATGGCATGGAAGCGGAAGGAGAGGCAAGGGAGGCAGTTGCCGGCACACAGAGAAAATGTGCAGGTCAGCACCTATCGCACTGACCCGCACTCATATATACTGCTATCACATACTCACGCCGAATCCAGGGAGGTATCCATGCGCATCCTGCTCATAGCCCCGCATGCCGAAGTTACCGGCTACAGCAGCATGTTTCTCCAGAGTGATGAAATAAACATCGGGCTGCTTTCGATAGCAGCGAGCTGCAACCGGCAGGGACATGAAACCACCGTAGTTCTCAGCGACCCCGAAAGCACAGCCCTGCATCTTGCTCAGCACACCCCTGAGCTCGTCGGCATCTCCGCCCTCACCCCCACCTACCTCACCGCCCTCGCCATAGCCGAAGAGGTGAAACGATACGACCCCGACATCATCACTGTGCTCGGCGGACATCACGTATCGGCCCTCCCCGAGGAAGCACTCTCACAGGAGAGCGTTGACTATGTCATTCGCGGTGAAGGTGAAAATGCCCTCGCCGGACTGGCAGATACCCTGGAACAGGGGAAAACGCCGCAGAACATCGAGGGAGTCTGCTACTGCAGCGACGGCAGCTTCATCAACACTGACACCAAGGCTGTCATCGAGAACCTTGATACCCTCCCCTTCATGGATCAGGATATCCTGGAGAATGAACGAGTATTTATCGTCAGCAGCCGCGGCTGCCCCTACCAGTGCGACTTCTGCTCCGTGGGATCCTTCTACCGGCGCCGCTGGCGGAAACGCAGCGTCGAGAACATTCTTGCAGAACTCCGGTTCAACCGGGAGCACCGGGAAGAGCAAGGTGCTACCATGAGCTGGGTGGACTTCCGCGATGACAACCTCACCGTGGACATCTCCCGCCTGGAAGCACTATGCCGGGCTTTCAGAACCGATGAGAACCTCAACTTCAGCTGGCACTGCCAGACCCGCGTGGATACCCTCACCGAACACCCCGGACTGATTAAAACCATGAAATCAAGCGGCTGCACCATAACTGCCCTCGGTCTGGAAAGCGGCCTCCAGGAGATCCTGGATGTCTACAACAAGCAGATCAGCTTCGAACAGTCCCAATCCGCCGCAGCACAGCTTACCGCAGCCGGCATCCTCCACATATGGTACGCCATGATGGGATGCGGAAATGAACTCGACACTCCCGACATACTGAGACGCAACATCGAGGCAATAGCCGCCTTTCCCTTCGACTTATTGCAGATATCCCTGCTGACCCCCTTCCCCGGAACCCCGGTATATGAGCGCCTCGCTGCCGAGGGACGCCTGCTGCATCGCAACTGGAACCTCTATGACGGACTGCACTGCGTATACCGGCCGGCAGGAGCCACCCCGGAGCAGATGGAACAGATCCTCCTCTGGGCCTACCGGAAAGTATTCATCCAGTCGGGCCTAAAGCGAATCATCCACACCCTGAGCAAATCCAGGCGCTTCTGGGGCAACACAGTGAAACCGGGAGGGCTCCTCCGTATAGCCAGGGACATGATCCTCCTGAAGCGGGACATCTGGGACCTTGAAGGGAAGTGAAAGGAGCAGCTGATAACCATCGGGCAGCAGCTGAGAGTTTTACCATACTACCCAGACAGCTGCCCTGGAATTTCCCGACCGATCATCATTCCCTGCACCATAATGCCGGGGTAGGCCATGAAAGCTATCAGCACCCGGGTGAATAGCTCGTACTCAGGCAAACTACTGAAGGGACTACACACCGAAATGACCACCCCTCCTTAGAACCGGCAGCCGGGAATCTTTCCCAGGAATTATCACCACCCTGCATTACCCGGACTCGCAATACTGACAACCAGGTCGGCTTGCGCCAACTCTCTGACTGCGGATACACGATCAGCACCCCCCCCACAGGCCCCTGCAATTACGCCCGTTATTGCGTATGCAATTACAAGCGCTATTGCGTCCGTTATTGCGTATGCAATTACGGACAATTACGCCCAATCCCAAAACCCGCTTGCGAAAAACAGCAACTACAGTATAATGAAGGAGCACATCAGTCATAAAACACCATTCTCCAGGGGGAAGGCATGCTTAGTATCGAAAAACAGGATAACACAGCAGTGGTTACCATAACCACGGGTGAGCTCAATGTAAATAATGTGAAGGCATTCAAGAAAGCTATTGAACCCGTCCTTACCGACAACATGCAGGTCATCATTGACCTTGGGCAGCTGAATTTCGTCGACAGCTCCGGACTCGGGGCCTTCCTGCACTGCATGAAGCAGCTCAACAGCAAGAACGGTGACCTCAAGCTCTGCTCCATCTCCAAGTCAGTACGGATCCTGTTCGAAATGGTACGCCTCCACCAGATCATCTCCATATACAGCACCCAAGAGGAAGCCCTGCGATCGCTTGAACAGCAGCAATCCTAGAGCAGCCCGACAGAGGAATCAGCATGCAGAAACGGAAAAAGCAGCTCAGCCTGGCAGTCTTCATAGACGCCTTCGGCTGGGAACTGATGCAGCGGCACAGCTTCATGGATGACACCCTGATACACAAATCCCCCCTGCAGACCATCTTCGGGTACAGCGCGACCTGTGACCCGACAATCCTTACCGGGAAACTGCCCAGGGAACACGGACACTTCTCCTTCTTCGCCTATGACCCAAAGCACTCCCCGTTCAAGCGCTCCCTGATCCTCTTTCTCATGCGCTTCGTACCCAAGCAGCTGTCAAGCCGCAACCGGGTACGCTCCATCGTGAGCAGGATCCTTAAGCGACAGCTGAAGTATAGCGGGTACTTCAACCTCTACAACATGCCCTTTGCCCTCCTTCCCAAGTTCGACTACACCGAGAAGCGGGACCTCTATCAGCCACACGGGATAAACAGCGGATGTAAAACCATCATGGACTACGCCCGCGAACACGGCATTGACCACTTCCTCTCAGACTGGCAGGCCAGCGAGAAGAGCAACCTTGCAGCCCTGAAAGCAGCCATAGAGGACCCCGGACGCAACTGCAGCTTCGCCTACCTCTACCTGGCAGCCATGGATGCCATACTCCACCAGTACGGAAACGACCACCAGGCAGTAGCCGACAAGATACGATGGTACGAGCAGCAACTCAACGCCCTGCTGGCCGCAGCAGGGAACGAGTACGAAGAAGTACGGCTCTTCATCTTTTCCGACCACGGCATGACGGATGTGCACGCGACCGTTGACCTACGCAGCGAGATAGCGGCAACCGGACTCAAGTTCGACAGGGATTACGCGGCAGTCTATGATTCCACCATGGCCCGCTTCTGGTTCCTCAACGACCATGCACGGCAGGTCATTACCAGGAAGCTCGAGACAGTCGCCTGCGGACACATCCTGCAGCCTGGGCAGCTCCATGCATGGGGAGTCGACTTCCCGGACAACCGGTACGGCGACCTCTTCTTCCTGCTCGACCCCGGAGTGCTCCTGATCCCCAGCCACATGGGAGAACGGCCCATAGCCGGCATGCACGGATATGCTCCGGAAGACCCCTACTCCACCGCAGCATTTGCGACTAATACCGAACTTCAGACCATCCCGCAGCGCCTTGATGACCTCTACCACCTGATGAAACGGGAGATGGATCTCCTGCTATGAAAAAGCGGACGGAGAGACAGAGACCCGTACCGGTAGTCATGCGTTCCCGCAATGATATCGACTATATACAGGCCACCCTTGAGCAACTCACGACACAGAGCATCCCCTACGAACTGATCGTCTTCGACAACGACTCGACCGACGGCACCAGGGAGATAGTGCAGGAGTATGCCCACCAGGTGCACCGGGTACCGGACGGAACCTACGTACCCGGCAAGGTACTGAACCGCGCCATGGAAGCCGCAGGGGCAGAGGCCGAGTTCGTCGTATTCCTGAACTCGGACTGCACCCCGCTCAACAGCTCATGGCTGGAGGAGCTCCTTGAGGGCTTCAGGGTAGATCCAGCTGTCGGGGCAGTATTCGGCCGCCAGGTACCCAGGCCCGACTGCCTGCCCCTTTTCGCCAAGGACACCGAGGACACCTTCGGGGACGGTTCCAGACAGCAGTACTGGCGACACTGCTTCTCCATGGCAAGCTCGGCCGTCAGGAGGAGCTGCTGGGAGCAGCAGCCCTTCAATGAGGCAATCCAGTACTCCGAGGACATAGAGTGGACCTGGCAGGCCCGGCAGCGCGGCTGGCTGGTGCAGTACCAGGCCAAGTCAGCCGTCTACCACTCCCACAACTACACCCTGAAACAGTACTACCGGCGGCAGCGGGGAGAGGGAAAAGCCGAAGCCGTCATATTCCCGTGGAGCCGCTGGGAGCGCTCCTGGCTGCGCTACTCGCTGCTTCCCCTGCTCAGGCAGCTGAAGAGTGATTTCGCCTATGCCCTGTGCAGCAGGAAACCCGCAGTGCTGCTGCACTCACCGGCCCTGCGCATCGCCCAGATGCTCGGCAGGAGAAGAGGATTCAAGGAGGGAGTGACCGATGCCGCAGAACAGAAACGATGACTATCTGATACTGACACCGAACGGCACCCCCGCATTCCATCGGGAGATCACCGGACAGCTCACAGCCTTCGCCGAAGAAGCAGCAGCGCTCCTGGCCCCCGACTTCCTGGCCCTTGTGCTGGGAGGCGGGTACGGACGCGGCGAGGGAGCCTGCGTAACCATCGACGGCCGGGAATCACTGTACAATGACCTCGACCTCTTCATCATCACCAAAAAAAGCATCCCCCTGCCTGAGACCCTATGGCAGCTGGTGCACCGCTACGAGCAGATATTCAATATAGAAATCGACATCGGCAGGCTCCTTACCCCCGCCCAGCTGGCCACCCTGCCGCACCAGCTCATGTGGCAGGACCTCCTGCAGGGCCACATAGTCCTGAAGGGGGACACAGGGATACTCCGCAACGCAGCCCCGGCATACCTGGACCAGCCCCTGCCGGCCGAGGAGGCCCTCAGGCTGCTCCTCAACAGGGGCTCGGGACTGCTGCAGGCCATGGTGGAGCGCAATGAGACCGACGCCAACCCTGATGACCATCAGCCGCCTGATGCGGATTTCATCCGCAGGAACTACCAGAAATGCGCACTGGCCCTCGGTGACAGCCTCCTGATCAGCCTCAGGCAGTATCCCCTGCCCTACGCGGAACGCATCGGATACCTCTCCAGGCAGTGCAGCCCTTCGCTGTCCGACGTACTGGAGAGCTATGCCGAAGCGATAGCCTTCAAGCAGAACCCCGACTCCCTGCCGAAGATCCCGCCCGGACCCGGGCAGCTGGCCGCCATGGCAGCCCAGTGGTCCCGGGTACTCCTTCACACCGAGCAGGAACGGACGGGAAGGCACTGGGACTCCCCTGCTGCCTACTCCCGCGACGCATTCATCAGGGAGAGGAGCCAGCACAGGGGCAGGCTGCTGGCAAGGAACATCGTCAAGAACCTCCGGGAGAGGCACCTCTCCGTACGCTATCCCCGGGAGTCCCTCTATCGTGACATCGCCCGGCTGCTGGATGAGCCGAAGCCGGGTAACGGCAGCTGGCGCAGCGGTTACGACCGATTCCTTGAGCTCTGGAGACGCTACAACTGAGGGAAACGGATGCTATCCCCGCCTGCCGGAGAAGAGCGCCCTCACAAACTTGCCGCACAGCAGCACGTTGTAGCGCAGCGAATCATTGACACTGTAATACATCTCAGCGGCAAAGAGGGTCATGTCTTCGGGATATTCGGGATAGAGGATATCGGCTTCGGAAACCAAGCCCGGCCTGGAACGCATGTATAACCCCTTCCAGGTATCGGAAAGGGCATCGAATTCCTGCGACTCCTTCAGGGGAAGGCCGAAGAACCGGCGTGTGCCGCCAACCACGGACCATAGCCCCGGCACCACATGCAGCAGCAGGAGCCTCCAGGGCGACCCGCTGCACACCTCACGGGGAAAGAGGACCCGCCGCTTCTGCCTCCGGCAGCTGCCGAGATTCTCCGAGCTCTGCGGAATCGGGACGAACTCCCCCAGGGAGAAGGTGCGATACCGCCTGCGCACGGCCAGGGCGAACAGGACCAGCAGCAGCTGCAGCGGAAGGGCAGGAAGGGCCAGCAGCAGTGCCCATATCCGGGAGAGCAGCGGGACAGGAGATCCCTGCCGCGCCGAGTCGATGAAATTAACCGGGGATAGCAGGATGTCATCGACAGCCGAATAGACCGTCTTCAGCTCAGTCCGGAGAATCTGGTGCTGGTAGACTATGCTCTGCTTGATATCGAGATCCTTGCCGATATAGCTGCCGGGCAGCACCGTCGATTCGGTGACGTAACTGCCCGAGTCCACGATGGAGCCCTCCCCCAGCTCCACCACAGGCCCTATCACCGCACCCTCCCCGATACTGACCATCCGGTCAATGAACACCGGGGGGATGATCCGGGCCGAAGGGGCTATCCTCACCCCCGGGCCTGTCCAGATCCCCGGCTTCAGCTGCCGGCCGATCGTTATCAGGCGGTGCTCCGTTAGCTGCAGCGCCGTAGCAAGCGATGCCCGGTAGCTCTCCCCGTCATCGATGCTCAGCACCGTCCCGACAACACTCTCGGGGAGCGCCTCCCCTGCGGCAAACGCCTCCAGGGTACTCCAGCTCCAGCCGGTATCACGCCCGTCGGATGCCGTGAAACGCACGTCAGCCCCACCCAGCTCCGCGGCACTGACCAGCGGCAGGCTGCGGGCATTGCAGAAGAGGAAGCGCTCATCCCGCTCCAGGCCGCCGTGTATCACACGCTCCGCCACCGATTCGCCCTGCTTCACCAGATGGTACTCCAGGGTGAGCCCCCACCGCTCCCCATCCCCCAGCAGCCGCTCCAGCTCATCGGCATAGCTGGAGAGGTAGAGGGCAATAGTGCCGGCGCCGAGCCGCTCAACATACTCGATCACATGCTGGACGAACGGCTTCCCCAGGAACGTGCACATCAACGGGGGAACGGCAAACCGCGGACCCTCCGTCTGGTAGGTTGGAATCTGTGTCAAATCGCAAACAGCCTTCATTTCCGCATCCCCCTGCGCCGGATCTTCCATATCCGCACCATGAACACAACATTGCCGACAAGATATCGTTTCCACATCCGCTTCGGCTCCATGAGCAGCCGCCAGGCCCACTCCAGGCCGACCCTGCGCAGGAACCCCGGGGCCCGTGCAATCCTGCCCGAATAGAAGTCGAAGAGCCCGCCGACCCCGATACTGACCGGGACCGCCAGCTCCTCCCTGTGGGCATGGATCCAGAGCTCCTGCATCGGGACCCCCATGGCCACCAGCAGGATATCGGGCTTCAGCTCCCTGATCTGGCGAAACACCAGCTGCTCCGAACTGCTGTCGAGGTAGCCGTGATGGAACCCGGCCACGATGGCAGTACCGGCATGGGCATCCGCCCAGGCAGCACTTTTCTCGGCTATCCCGGGCCTGCCGCCAAGCAGGTAGAGCCGCTTGCCTCCTTCGGCGCACGCCCTGCAGAGCAGCGGGAACATATCGGTCCCGTTCACATTATCGACAATCGGCACCCCGAGCATGGCACCGGCCTTCCGGATCCCCGAGCCGTCGGCGAACACCGCGGACTCTCCGGAGAGGATCTCACGATACCCCGCATGCCCGGCAGCAACATTGATGCAGTGGGCATTCACGAAGGCCATCTCAGTGGTGGGATCATCACGGTTCCAGGCATCGGCAGCAGCAAGGATCCTGCCGAGGGCTGTCTCCATCGTTATATTGGCAATCGGGATGCCAAGCAGGCTGAAAGTACTCTCACGGGTCTGTTCTGCCATCAGTAGGCCCCCCTGCCGGAGAAGACTGCAGGTATCGTCTTCAGTATCAGGAGGATATCGAGCAGGAGGCCGTGGCTTTCAATATAGAGCACATCCAGCTCCACCTGCTGCCTGAACTCGATCTCGGCCCGCCCGCTTACCTGCCAGATCCCGGTAAGCCCGGGAGTGACCTCCAGCCTCCTGCGGTCCTCCTGGGTGTAGAGGGCCACCTCCCGCGGCACCGGGGGACGCGGCCCGACGAGCGACATATCACCCTTGAGCACGCACCAGAGCTGCGGAAGCTCATCGATGCTGAACCTACGGATGAATCTCCCGATACGGGTTACCCGCGGGTCACGTTTCATCTTGAAGGTGACATCCCCCACCCTGTCGGCATCCTTCAGCAGCGAATCCTTCAGCGTATCGGCATTCATCACCATGGAGCGGAACTTGGGAAACGGGAAGGGTTTCCCGTGCTTCCCGATCCGCGACTGCACATAGAAGACCGGCCCGCCGTCTGTCAGCTTGATCACCGCTGCAACGCCGGCAAAGAGCGGCAGCAGGAGCAGTAGGGCAAGCCCTGAGGCCAGTATATCGATCAGCCGCTTGACAAAGAGGGTCGCGTGAATCACAAAGAGCCACAGCGCCCGCTTCACCCTGGCCTTTGACAACCCCCTGCCCCGCTTCTCAAGCTGCTGCAGCATCCGGTTGACCCTTGCCCGCTTCTCGGCCTCCTCGAGCATCGAGGCTGCAAAGAGGGGATCGGTCCTCCTGATATAGGCCGCGATGGCGGGAACCGCCTCATCGGCCTGCTCATGCGCCTCGACAGTGACGGTGTAGAGATCCTGCCCCTCCCCCTGCCGGCCCGGATTGTCGGCAGCTGAGATGATCTGCTGGATCTCCTCAGCCAGGGAGGGGGACTGCTGGGCCCGTCTCCTCCGCCTCCGCTCCCCAAGGGCGGCTTCGCTGGCCAGGTCAATGTCGCTGGCAGCTACCCGGATCCTGCAGTCAGCCGTCATATCACGGAGGGAATTTCCGTAGACAACCAGGTAGTGCGCATCGGCCTCACGTATCACCGAGGCCGAAGCGTGCTCCCTGGCAACCGGGAAAGCCCTCTCCGCGGTCAGTCTCTCGAGACTCTCTGCCAGCTGACTGGCGAAATCCCTGTTCCGTTCCTCTGAATCGCCTTCGATGGTCACTACATACGTATCCATGTTACTCACTTACATTCCACCCCCACTCTCACTTGCCTTTCCTGTCATGCCCGCTGCAGCACGTCCCGGAACACCTGCAGCGTAGTTTCCGCCGTCCTCTCCCAGGAAAAGTTCCCAGCCCAGGCGGCACCCTTCTCGGCCAGCTCCCCCCACCTGCCTGCATCAGTCATCAGCCCGGCAATGGCTGCCGCCATGGCCGCAGTATCGTCCGGATCGAAACGGGGGGTGTGGGGACCACCCACCTCCGGCAGGGAGGCAGCATCCGAGGTAATCACCGGTGTCCCGCACGCCATGGCCTCAAGCACGGGCAATCCGAACCCCTCGAAACGTGAGGGGAGCACGAAGATCCTCGCCCCGCGGTAGAACCCGGCCAGGTCCTCAGCATCTATAAAGCCCGGGAATACGATATCCTCCGCGAACTCGCTGCGGGCCGCCTCGGCATGGATCTCATCGGCGCGCTCTTTGTCAGGACCGGGAAGCACCAGCCGGCAGGGAATGGCATGCTCCCGGCGGAACTGTGAGAAGGCCCGGATCAGGTTGACATGATTCTTGCCCGGATGCTCCAGCCGGGAAATATAGAGAAGATAGGGAGGGGCAAAACCGTACTTGCCGCAGATTGCAGCCTCAGCCTCCTCCCGCTTCGTGCCCGTGGTGAACCGGCTCAGGTCGGCGGCCAGGTGCGTCACGGTAATGCGCTCCTCGGGCACCCCGCAGAAACGCACGATGTCCCCGGCCGAGAAGCTGCTGACGGTGATGACATGGTCGAGCTTCCCAGCAAGCTGCGGCAGCATCCGCTCGTTGAACACCTTATGCATGAAGTTGTACTTGTCCTTCACGTGCAGGGAGGCCAGATCGTGGACAGTGCCGACTGCCGGACAGGGGGCCCTTCCGGTCAGCCTCCGGTTTGCAGCCGGGAGGAAGAGCAGGTCATAGCCCTGCCGCCTGCAGATACCGGGGAGCACGAGCTGGTTCCAGAAGTAGTTATGCACGGGATGCCTGTCAGCACCCTCCACCCGATACCAGCCGAACCGGGATGTTCCCACGGTGAAGTGCCGGTAGTCCGACTCAGGGCCTATGAGCTCAAAGGAGAACTCCCCGCTGTGGCATTCGCGGTCGAACTGCAGCAGCAGCTCCCTGAGGTAGCTTCCGATTCCCGAACGCCCTCCGTCCGTGCCGAAGGTCGGTATTCCCACACGTATCATCCAGGCCTCCCCTGTAACAGTATCGTTTCCAGCCTATCCATGTACCGGTCAAAGGAGAAATCCCGGATTACCCGTCGATACCCCGCCGTTCCCATCGCAAGACGCAGCTCAGCATCCTGCAGGAGCTTCCCGAGCTTCTCCGCCAGGGAGCTGTCGCTGCCGACCTGGAAGAGGAACCCCGTTACCCCGTCCTCCAGCCAGTCCGGGATCCCCCCTGCATCGGCCCCGACAACCGGTTTCCCTCTCAGCATCGCCTCCAGACCTACCATCCCGAAGGGCTCCGGCCACCGCGAAGGCACAACCACCACCGCCGCGGTATCGTAGTAGGGCATCAGCTCCTCATGGGGGAGAAAGCCGTGGAAGGTTACCCGGTCGGCAAGGCCGAGCTCCCCTGCCAGCTGTTTCAGCCCGCCTTCGGCATTCCCGCTTCCGACGATCCTGAGACGGTCGAATCCGATGCCGGCTTCAGCAACCCGCTGCATGGCCCTGAGCAGAATGTCAACGCCCTTGCCCCTGATCAGCTGCCCCGTGTAGAGGATCTCGAGGGCGGAATCGCCCCCCCCTGCCTGGGCGGCAAAGCTGACGCAGGGGTGCAGCAGCTCAATCCTTTCAGGCGCAAACCCGTTCTTGACCAGCTGGTCCCGGGTGAAGGTGCTTCCCGCTATGCAGAGGTCAAGCTTCCTGTTGGCCCGCAGTTCCCGCAGCTTCGCGGCGACAGAGACGAACCGTATCCTGCCCCCACGCCGCTCCAGGAACGCCAGGTCGGCATAGCAGATACGTCCCGCCGCCCTTCGGCAGATTGCCTGGTTATGGAAGAAATACTTATGCCGCCTAGGGCAGTAGATATCATGGTCATGAATCATCCGTACCACCGGCACCCCTCCGGCAGCTTCAAGGACCTCCCCGACCGAGGGGTACTTGTGCAGGTAGATGACATCCGGTGAAATCCGGGGGACGATGGTCCCCAGCGGCTCCTTGCTGCAGAGGTCACAACTCGTGAACAGCTCCGCGAAGGCATCCCAGTCCCGGCCATCCCTGTTCTTCGACACAAAAAAGACCTGGTGCCCCCGCTCTCCCATAGCCCGGGCCACCATGGCAATATGCTGCTCGACTCCCCCGAAATAGCCGCCGGTGGTATTGATGCACAGAATCCTCATCGTCCGGTCACACTCCTGTAAATCTCTACCAGCCTGTCGGTCACCGTATCCCAGCTGTAGTCTGCCATGGCCTTACTTTTGCCCTGCCTGGCCAGCGCTTCCCGCAGCTCCTTACTGCCCTGCAGCTGCAGGATCGTATCAGCGATACTGTGCCCGTCCTCCGGGTCGAAGAGCAGACCGGTACCGGGCTCGACAAGGGCGCTCAGCCCTCCCCGGTCGGAGGCGGCCACAGGCAGCCCTGCGGCCCAGGCCTCCACGACCACCATCCCGAAGGGCTCGTGCAGGGAGGGCAGGACAAACAGGTCGGCGGCATGGTAGGCATCCACCAGGTCCTGCCGGTCATAGGGGATCCCCGGAATGATGGTTACCCGCTCCGTGAGCCCGCAGGCTGCAACCAGCTCCTCGATCTCCTGCCGGTAGGCGGCGCTGGTCTCGGCCCCCAGCAGCAGCAGGTGGATATCGGGGAGGTCCGCATGAGCGCCGAGCTGCCGGATCATCTCAAGCTGGTTCTTCTGCCTGTCCAGCCTGGCGGAGGTCAGGACAAGGAACCGCTGTTCCGGGATACCGTACTTCCTGCGGAAGGCGGTACCGTACCCCCGTGAGAATCTCCCGGTATCGACCCCGTTGGGGAGGTAGTGGACCGGCTTGCCCGGATAGCGCGCCTTGACAGCCTCATACTCGTCGCGGCCGACACAGATAATCGCAGCAGCATCCTCAAGGACCCGCCGGGACCCAACCAGCAGTCCCAGCACCCTGCCCCACTCGAAGGCCCCCTTCGTCGGCTCGACCCAGCTCTCCTGCTCCTGGACGGGGACTGCCAGCTTGCCCCCGTGGAGTGTTATCACGTAGGGGATATCCCGCATCCGGGCAGCGAAGCGGGCAATCCCCCCGAGGCGCTTGCCGGTATGCAGGTGGAGGATGTCAGGCCGCTTCATCGAAAGCAGCGCGAAGAGCAGCGAAAAGGAGAAGAGGTTGCCGGCCTTCTTGTCCAGCTGCTGCCTTGCACCGGCGGAGAGCCCAAGGTAGGGATAGAAATAGGAGTACCTACGGATATCCAGGGATCCATAGTGGTCTGATGCCTGCCTGTTGAGGGCCTTGCTGGTCATGACCGCAGTCCGGTAGCCCTTCAGCTGGAGACGCTTTCCGGCCTCGGCGATGAACGTCTCGGAACCGCCCCACTCATCTGCACTGAACCGTCTTGGGATGTGTATCACATAGAGTCTGCTGCTCATTACGACAGTATAAATGAGCGGAGAGGTTATATCCAGTGAAAACTGAGAGGAAATTGCGCCGGGTTGCCCGAAAAGCACGGAATCGGGATATTTCAGTGGAACTGGTCAGATATCTTGTGTATACTGCTAGAAAACAGGGTCGCACGACCCTCCCCGGGAGACCAGGATATGAATGAAACTGTATCAATCGGTGCCTTTGTCGAGAGAACGGAACTGAAGGATCGCCTTATCAGCAGGCTTTCTGAGCAGTTCCCCGATATCACCCGGATCGACATCATGACCGAAGGGCTGCATGCCGACAGGCATCAGAGCTTTGACATACTGCTCATATCAAGTGATATCATCCAGGAAGCCACCATCAGGGAGCTGGTCACCCTGCTGCAGGAGTCAAGCCAGAGAAAACGGATATGCATTATCTCGGAGAAGCAGCTGCCAGACATCGGTATCGACACCCCCATCCTCTCCCTCTTTCACCTCGACCAGAGCGGCGCATCGAGCGACAGCATCCTGGAGGCTGTCCGCGGGAACGCTGACCGCATCCGGGAGGAGCGGGGGACCGCCCCTCCCGGGGATGAGGGGATCTCCCTCTTTGATAACGTCCCGATCGGCCTGTTCAGGATTGACCGTGACGGCAACTTCCTGGACTGCAATGCGACCACGGCAGCCCTGCTCAAGGCCCCGCACAGGGAGGTGGTGCTTGAGGAGTGCTTCCTTGAACTCTTCAGCAACCGGGAGGAGCAGCGCAACTGGATCGAGATCATCACCAAGGACTCGGGCCTGGCGGGGGTCATCATCGAGATAGACACCTATGAAGGGGACTCCATCTGGGTCCGGACCAATGCGGCAGCGGTCCCGACACCAGATGGGGCTGTCCGCTGGTACGACTGCACCATGGAGGATGTGACGCTGCAGAAGAAGCTTGAGGACAAGCTCTCCTTCCTGGCCACCCATGACATGCTGACGGGACTGCCCAACAGGAACTTCTTTCAGGCCCAGGCTGCCCTCACCTTCTCCCAGGCCCGATACAACGGGGACCTCGTGGCCATCCTGAACATGAACATCGATGACTTCTCCGGATTCAATGCCAGGTTCGGCAGGGAAAAGGGTGACAAGCTGCTTTTGTTCATAGCCGACAAGACTAAGGAGCTCATGCGCAAGAGCGACCTCATAGCCCGCATAGGCGGGGATACCTTCGTCATGCTTCTGCAGAGTATCCACACAAGAAGGGACATCATGGCAGTCGCCTCGAAGGTCAGCAAGGTCTTCCGCAAGCCCCTGGTAATCGGCGATACCGAGCTGCCCTTTTCCTGCAGCATGGGGATCGCCATCTTCCCGGAGCACGGTGAGGACGCAAACATCCTCATCCAGCATGCCGAAGTTGCTGCGCTTACCGTGAAAAACCGTGAGCCGGGGGGGTTCATGATCTACTCCGAGACCATCCATCAGACCCCGCAGGCGTGACGGAGGACCTCCGGGACCCGAGGTGACCGCAAGCGGCAGCGGGCCGTTCAGGGAACGCTTCTTCCCACAAGATGCTATTCAATACCTCCTCCCCGTGCTACTATCAGGTAGGTATGAAATACATCATCTTCACCATAGCCCTTGCCGCAGGTGTCCCTGCCATGGCAGCTGCCTCCTCCATATCAGTCAGGATCAAGCACCTGCTCTTCGGCCTGATGATCTGTACCTATCTCTTCGGCTCGACATTCAGTATCAACATCATGTCCATGGAGCATTACCGGGGACCGGTACGCGGCTTTGAGGTGACCCTTGCCGACCTGACGGCCCTGGGGCTGCTGATAGGGATGCTCCTCCGCAGCGGTCGCTCCATCGTCTGGAGGCCGCGCTACTATATCCTGCTGACCATCTTCTTCTGCTACGCGGTCTTCAATGTATATATATCCGGGTATCCCATATATGGCTGGTTCGCAATATGGCAGCTCTTCCGCATGGGCATCCTCTACAGCTGTGTGATAAACTTCTTTTCCACGGAGCAGTACAGCTTCGAGGCGGTCCGTACCATCATGCGGGCGTATACGGTATCCGGAATCATCCTGCTGCTGGTCTCATTCAAGCAGAAGTACGTTGACGGCATTTACCGTATCTCTGCCTTCTTTGACCACTCCAACACGGTACCGTCGTTTACCCTGATCATTCTCTGCGCCCTGCTGGTATGGGGAATCAGGGAGGACCGCATCTCAATGAGTGAGCAGCTGCTGGTCATAGTCGCCGCCCTGGGGCTGGTCTTCTCCGTCTTCGCGACCAGCTCCAGGACCGGGATGGTTACGGCTGCCGGATCAGTGGTATGTTCGCTCGGGATTGCGAACATACGCGGCTCGAACAGGAGATCCCGCCGGGCTGCAGTGATTATCGGGATATGCCTTGTGGCAGGTTCAGTCATGGTGCTTGATACAGTCATATACAGGTTCCTCTTTGCCCCCAAGGCGAGTGAAGAGGCGAGGAATGAGTTCGAGATAGCCGCCGAGATGATGGCCGACGACCACCGGTACGGGGTCGGGCTCAACCAGTATTCCGAGGTGCTCACCATGGAGGAGAAATATCATGACCACATAGAGGTCATGGGCAACGAGGAGCAGGCAGGGGTGGCTCACCACATTTACCTGCTAACTGCTGCCGAGATGGGCTATGTCGGACTGTACGGCTTCATGCTCATCATCGGGTTGCTGCTTGCCTCCATGCTGTGGCACGGCTTCAGGTTCTCCTGCACCGCCGACAGGATACTGCTTGGCCTGGGGGTCGGTTTCTGTGTGCTCTATGCCATCGGTCTCTATGAGTGGGCGTTTCGTCAGTCGACGGTACTATACCAGTATGTGACGGCAGCCGGGTTCGGGCAGGCCTTGATACTGGGCAGGAAAAAACGGCTTGGCACTGCATTCCTGATTACAGAAGGTGACAGATGAATACAGCATCGAGAGTTCGTAAAGTTTCACTCAACGCACTGACCAACTATATCAGGTTCTTCATC